>NZ_JAGTPT010000029.1:0-63506 GCF_018195675.1 Brevibacillus sp. NL20B1 | reverse complement strand
GCACCATGCATATCCAGTTTTCAGGGAATGACGGTCCCCTTAACTCAAGCAGTTAAGGGGTTTTTTGTATTTTGCGCCATGCGTGCAGGCAAAAAACTTGTCGAGAACTTTGGTATGGGGCTGACAAGTTCCCCCTTGATAGACGGCGATGGGGTAGACTAACATGAGAAGGTACCGAGTTCAGGCGTTGGAGTAGGTAAGAGTGAGGAATGAAGGAGAATTTATCATGAAAAAAATTCTGATCTTTTCTGCTTCCATCGGCAACGGTCATAATCAGGCAGCTCGGGCAATGCAGGAAAGTCTGGCCGAGAAGGGTTACACGTCCATGATCATTGATACGTTGGAATACATCAGTCCGACGTTTCACAAGATTTTGCTGGAAAGCTACATGAACCTGCTGCGGCTATCTCCCAAGATGTGGGGACGGATATACCACAATACGGAAAAAATCCGTTTTTTTGATATGAACTTATGGATGAACAAGCTGCTCGCCAACAAGCTGAAAAAGTTGATCAACAGCGTACAGCCTGATGCGTTTATCGCCACACACCCGTTCGCAAGCTGTATGCTGTCCGTTTTGAAAGGGAGAAATGGCTGGCGAGAGCCCATCTACACGATCATTACCGACTATACCATACACCCGTCATGGATCAATCATCACATCAATTATTACTTTATCGCGCATGAACAGTTGTACTATTTGGTGGATATCTACCGGCACGATCATCGGAAGTTCATCCCGCTGGGGATTCCGATCATGCGCAAGTTCCGCCAACCGTTGGACAAGGAGCTCATCCGGCAGAAGCTGCAGATTGCGCCTGGGACGCGCTGCGTCGTCCTCTCCGGAGGCGGTCTGGGACTCGGTTCCATGGAACAGGTTCTGGACGGACTGGAAGCGATCAACCTGCCGCTGAAGACCTTTATCCTCACCGGTACCAACGACAAGCTGTATCGCAAGGTATCCGCACGCACCTACCGACACGAGGTGATGCCGCTGCGGTTTATCAATAACTTTCACGAGTACCTGGAAATCGCCGATCTGATCGTCACCAAATCCGGGGGACTGACGACGGCGGAAGTAATGAGCAAACAGGTGCCGATGATTATTTACAACCCCCTGCCGGGCCAGGAGGAACGAAACAGCCACTTTTTGCTCAACAACGGCTGTGCCGTTCACGCCAATGTGTCCGAGCAGTTGATTTATTTTATCGAGGAATTGCTGCACAATCCGACGAAGGTAGAATACATGAAAAGAATGGCACAAAAAATAGCCAAACCGGATGCTGCAGAACGCATCGCTGATTTCATTCACAACGACATGACAACCCTGTTTGGGGAAGACAAAGAGACAGAGTAACCTGACAGGAACAATGGAGGGAGCCATGAGCATACCGTACGCTGTTTTGTTTGACATGGACGGAACCTTGTTGCAGACGGAGAAGCTGTCGACACCAGCGTTTCAGCGGACGTTTGAACAGCTTCGCGAAAAAGGTCTGTGGGACGGCCCCACCCCTGGCGAGCGGGAATTGGTCAATGTCTTGGGCATGACGATTGAGCAACTCTGGGCAAAATTGCTGCCGGGGGTCAGCGAAGATACCAAACAGATGGCCGATCGGCTGCTTTTGGAAAACGAACTGGCCCTGCTGCGGCAGAACGTCACCGATCTCTACCCGGGTGTCCGCGAAGTGCTTACGAAGCTGCATGCCGAGAACGTGGCCCTGTTTGTCGCCAGCAACGGGCAGGAACAATACATTGAAGCCATCTGCGATCATTACGGGCTGACGCCGCTGTTTACCGACCTGTACTCCGCGGGCCGCTTTCACACGCGTTCCAAACGGGATCTCGTGGCCAAACTGCTGCGTGATTACGATGTGAAACAGGCCGTCATGGTAGGAGACCGGCATTCCGATGTGGAAGCGGGCAAAGTGAACGGCCTGTTTACCGTGGGCTGCGACTTCGGTTTTGCCAAACAGGGGGAACTGGACGGAGCCGATGTGATCATTACCGCATTCTCGCAGCTGCCGGATCACCTGCCGGCCGTGACAACAGTTAACAGCAACCATCCCTAAACGTTCCGTTGGGGATGGTTTCAGCGTGTAGACAAAGTTCGCGGCGCATGGGAGATCGGGCCCGCTCGCTCGCTTGACGCCCAGCGCAGAAGCGGATAAAGTCCGCTCCAAAACGAGACGCGGGCAGGGGACAAACATCTGGGTGTTTCGCGGAAGTGAGACTTGTCTCCCCTGTTGATCCCCGCGTCTTCGTTTTTCCGCTGAGTGGGTCGTCAAAGGAGCTCGCTTGGCCCATCCTGCCATGCGACGGATATTGTCTTTTGCTTCGGTTGATGAATGGGCAGGCCTTCCGGCCTGGAAATCATTTTCTTATGGACGTTTATCCAATGAACGGTTTGCCTTCAGTCTGAAACCATCCCTAAACCTTCCGTTTGGGGATGGCTTTTGTTTTGGTTTCAACGACAGCCATTTTGCCTACACTAGAAACTGTATTCCCCTCTTGCATCCGTGCCATAAAGCCATTATAATCAAAGTCAAAGATAGTCAAAGTCAAGATCAAACAGATCAAACACAGTGGAACAGGAGGCGACGACTTGCGGAACATCTCGGACATTATTGAGCAGCATCTAAAGCGCATCATTCAAGAGAGTCCGAACGGCTCCGTCGAGATACAGCGCAGCGAGCTTGCCGACCTATTTCAGTGTGTGCCGTCACAGATCAATTACGTCATCAACACCCGCTTTACGGTCGAAAAAGGATACATCGTCGAGAGCAAGCGCGGCGGGGGCGGCTACATCCGCATCCGTAAAGTGCAGATCGTCAGCAAAGCCCGGTTGCAGGAGCTGTTGACCGAGGAGCTGATTGGCGAGAGCATCTCCCAGGGAGTGGGTCATGCGATTGTTGACCGCTTGCTGGAGGAAGGGTTGATCAACAACCGGGAAGCGGCTTTGATGAAAATCGCCACCTCGCGCAATGTGCTGACGGTGGAGGCGGAAATCCGCGACCGACTGCGGGCCAACATATTAAAACAGATGATAGCTGCCATTTTGCTGCGGTAGGGACTTTCACCAAGCCAACCCGGACCGGTTAGGAGGGACGATCTGATGAACTGTGAAGAATGCGGGAAACGACCGGCGACGCTGCATCTGACCAAAATCGTCAACGGCAAAAAAACGGAATATCATATCTGTGAGCACTGTGCTCAGGAAAAAGGGGATGTCTTTGCCGGTTTTCACAACTTCAGCATCAACAATCTCCTTTCGGGGCTGTTGCACTTTGATCCAATGACCAAAAAATCGCAGGAACCGGTACAGAAGCCGCTGCGCTGCGAAACCTGCGGGCTCACCTACGCCCAATTCAGCAAAAGCGGCCGGTTCGGTTGCAGCGACTGCTACACGTTTTTGGGCGACCGGTTGGATCCGCTCTTTCGCCGGATTCACGGCAATACCCAGCATATAGGGAAAGTGCCGGAGCGAACTGGCGGTCAACTCAAGCTGCGCAAAGAGCTGGAACAGCTAAAAAGCACGCTGCAGCACTACATCGCCAGCGAAGAGTTTGAAAAGGCGGCCGAAATTCGCGACCGCATCCGGGCGCTGGAACAAAAAATCGCGCAATCGTAAGCAGGGGGAGGTGAGGCGGATATGTCCCAACAGAAGTTCATGCAAAACCCGTGGAGCAACTGGATGAAAGGGGAGGGACCCGATTCCGACATCGTCATCAGCACGCGGCTGCGCATTGCCCGCAACCTGCGGCAGCATCCGTTCCCGCTGCTCGCCACCGATTCCCAGGCGGAAGAGGTCGTGAGGAAAGTGGCGGAGGTGAGCAGAAGCGAAGCGATGAAAAGCCGATACCCGGTGCAGCTGCTCCAGATGGACCAGCTGAGCCCGCTGGAGAAACGCGTGCTGGTAGAAAAACACCTGATCAGTCCCCACCTTGCCGAAGAATCCCGCAAAGGGGCTGTCCTGCTCAGCGAGGATGAATCCGTCAGCATCATGGTAAACGAGGAGGACCACATCCGCATTCAGGTGCTGCTGCCCGGCTTTCAGTTGAATGAAGCATGGGAGGTCGGCACCAAGATTGACGACGTGTTTGAAACGCAGCTGACGTACGCGTTTGACGAGAAGCGGGGGTATCTGACGAGCTGTCCGACCAACGTCGGCACCGGCATCCGCGCCTCGGTCATGCTGCATCTGCCAGCCCTGGTGATGACCCAGCAGATCAATCGCATTTTGCAGGCGATCAATCAGGTAGGACTGGTCGTCCGGGGCATCTACGGCGAAGGCAGTGAAGCGCTGGGCAACCTGTTCCAGCTGTCCAACCAGGTGACGCTGGGGATGTCGGAAGCGGACATCTTGTCCAACTTGTACAGTGTCGCCCGGCAAATTATCGAACAGGAGCGCGTTGCCCGCCGCTATCTGATGGAGCACTCCCGCGTCGACCTGGAGGATCGTATCTACCGTTCCTACGGTATTTTGCGGTACGCGCGAACGATGGAATCAAAGGAAGCGTCACAGCGCCTCTCCGACGTTCGACTGGGTCTTGATCTGGGCCTGATCAAAAACGTGTCGCACCAGTTGTTGAATGAGCTGCTGGTGACGACGCAGCCCGGGTTCCTGCAGCATCGCGCCGGGCAGAAACTGACGCCGGAACAACGGGACGAACGGCGGGCCCGGCTGATTCGGGAGCGCCTCTCCGCCCACTGAGAACACAGGCAGTTGAGCAACAGCATTACAAATTGGCTTTTCCCATAGAGAGAACATACTGGTTGGAGGTGTACGCGATATGATGTTTGGACGTTTTACCGAACGAGCTCAAAAAGTGTTGGCGCTGGCGTTGGAGGAAGCCGTCCGCCTGGGTCACAAGGACATCGGCACAGAGCACGTGCTTCTCGGGCTGATCAGGGAAGGCGAAGGCATCGCCGCCAAGGCATTGCAATCGCTGGGACTTGGTCTCGACAAGATTCAAAGCGAAGTGGAGTCGCTGATCGGCCGCGGCACGGAACAAAACGGAGGCAACTACACGCCCAACTACACCCCCCGTGCCAAAAAGGTCATTGAACTGTCCATGGACGAAGCACGCAAGCTGGGTCACACCTACGTCGGTACGGAGCACATCCTGCTCGGTCTGATCCGTGAAGGGGAGGGGATCGCCGCGCGGATCATGAACAACCTGGGCGTCAGCCTGAACAAAGCCCGTCAGCAAGTGCTGCAGCTTTTGGGCAGCTCTGAAATGATGAACGCCCATCAGGCGTCCGGCGGCAATCCGTCGGCCAACACGCCAACCTTGGACAGCCTGGCCCGCGACTTGACGGCGATTGCCCGCGAAGGCGGCCTGGACCCGGTGATCGGCCGGCAGAAGGAGATTGAGCGCGTGATCCAGGTGCTCAGCCGACGGACGAAGAACAACCCCGTGCTGATCGGGGAGCCCGGCGTCGGGAAAACGGCGATCGCCGAAGGCCTGGCGCAAAAGATTGTGAACAACGAAATTCCCGAGACGCTGCGCGACAAGCGCGTCATGACCCTGGA
Source organism: Brevibacillus sp. NL20B1 (assembly GCF_018195675.1). Lineage (NCBI taxonomy): Bacteria > Bacillati > Bacillota > Bacilli > Caryophanales > Paenibacillaceae > Brevibacillus > Brevibacillus sp. NL20B1. Next base: position 57,973 of record NZ_JAGTPT010000029.1, on the reverse strand, counting down.
CATGGGCACCGTGGTGGCGGGTACCAAGTACCGCGGTGAATTTGAAGACCGGTTGAAAAAGATCATGGATGAAATCCGCCAGGCGGGCAACATCATCCTGTTCATCGACGAGCTGCACACCCTGATCGGGGCAGGCGGTGCAGAAGGCGCGATTGACGCGTCCAACATCCTCAAGCCGGCGTTGGCCCGTGGTGAACTGCAGTGCGTCGGTGCGACCACGCTGGACGAATACCGCAAATACATCGAAAAAGACGCGGCCCTGGAGCGCCGTTTCCAACCGATTCAAGTGGATGAACCGACCGTGGAGGATGCGATCAAGATCCTGCACGGGCTGCGCGACCGCTACGAAGCGCACCACCGCGTCAAGATCACGGACGAGGCGATCGAACAGGCGGTGAAGCTGTCTGACCGCTACATTACCGACCGCTTCCTGCCGGACAAGGCGATCGACCTGATCGACGAGGCGGCGTCCAAAGTGCGTCTGCAATCCTTTACCGTGCCGCCGAATCTGAAAGAGCTGGAAAGCCGCCTGGAAGAGGTGCGCAAGGAAAAGGATGCAGCTGTCCAATCCCAGGAGTTTGAAGAAGCGGCTGCGCTGCGCGACCAGGAGCAGAAGCTGCGCGAAGAGCTGGAGAAGACGAAAAAAGATTGGAAAGAGCGTCAGGGCAAGCTGAACATGGAAGTGACGCCGGAGGACATCGCTCATGTGGTGGCCAACTGGACCGGCATCCCCGTGGTCAAATTGAAGGAAGAAGAGACGGAGCGCCTGCTGAAGATGGAGGAGATTTTGCACGACCGCGTCATCGGCCAGGACGAAGCGGTCAAGTCCATCTCCCGTGCGATCCGCCGCGCCCGCGCCGGTCTGAAGGACCCGAAACGGCCGATCGGTTCGTTTATTTTCCTTGGCCCGACCGGTGTCGGGAAAACGGAATTGGCTCGCGCGGTGGCGGAAGCCCTGTTCGGCGACGAAGACGCGATGATCCGCATCGACATGTCCGAGTACATGGAGAAGCATTCGACCGCCCGTCTTGTCGGCGCGCCTCCGGGATACATCGGCTACGACGAAGGCGGCCAGCTCACCGAAAAAGTGCGCCGCAGACCGTACTCGGTCATCCTGCTGGATGAGATCGAAAAAGCGCACCCGGATGTCTTCAACATCCTGCTGCAAGTGCTGGATGACGGCCGTCTGACCGACTCCAAGGGGCGCACGGTGGACTTCCGCAACACGGTGGTGATCATGACCTCCAACGTGGGCGCCAACATGATCAAGAAAAACACGACGCTCGGCTTCACCACCGGCGATACCGAGAAAAAGTATCAGGACATGAAAGACAAAGTGATGGACGAGTTGAAGAGAAGCTTCCGTCCGGAATTCCTGAACCGGATCGACGAAGTGATCGTCTTCCACTCGCTGGAGCAGGAGCACATCGAGCAAATCGTCACCCTGATGACGGAAGAACTGCGCAAGCGCCTGAGAGAACAAGAGATCGATTTCCAACTGACCGATGCGGCCAAGAAAGTGCTGGCCAAAGAGGGCTTCGATCCGGCGTACGGCGCCCGCCCGCTCCGCCGCGCCATCCAGCGTCACATCGAGGACAAATTGTCCGAAGAACTGCTGAAGGGCACCATCCACAAAGGCGACACGGTCACCATCGACGCAGAAGACGACAAACTGGTCGTGAAGCGGTTGGAAAAGACCACGTCGTAATTCAATAAGGAAAGAATGCCTCCAAAACAGGAGGTATTCTTTTTTTGTGCACCCATGTATGATAAACATGTATAGGAGAATTCCCAGATGAGGTACGGTAATGTCAAAGTATAAAACGAAATACGCGTGTCAAGAATGTGGCTATGAATCGCCCAAATGGATGGGCAAATGCCCGGGTTGCAACAAGTGGAACACGATGGTCGAAGAAGTGGCGGTCAAATCGTCTCACCGGTACGAGCTGACGGTTGGCAGGCAGCGTACGGAAGCCATGCCGCTGACGCAGGTGGCGAGCGAGGAAGAACCGCGGATGGATACGAGGCTCGGAGAATTGAACCGCGTATTGGGCGGCGGACTTGTTCCCGGGTCGCTGATTCTTGTCGGCGGGGATCCCGGGATTGGCAAATCAACCCTGCTGCTGCAGACGTCGTTTGCGCTCGCCCATCAGGGGTTAAAAGTACTGTACGTCTCCGGCGAGGAGTCGGCGAAGCAGATCAAGCTGCGGGCCGACCGCCTCGGGATGAATACTCCGCCCATGTACGTGTTGGCGGAAAACGACTTGGAACTGATCGAACAGCATATTAATCATATAGATCCGCATGTGTTAATTATTGACTCGATACAAACCGTGTTTCACCCCGCCGTTCAGTCTGCGGCGGGCAGCGTGGCGCAGGTGCGGGAGGCGACTGCCCAGCTGATGCGCATTGCCAAGGGCAAGGGCATCGCCACCTTCATCGTCGGCCACGTGACCAAGGAAGGTTCCATCGCCGGCCCCCGCATGCTGGAGCATATGGTGGATGCCGTGCTTTACTTTGAAGGGGAGCGGCACAACACCTTCCGCATCTTGCGGGCGGTGAAAAACCGCTTTGGCTCCACCAACGAGATCGGGATTTTTGAGATGAAAGATCGTGGCTTGGCAGAAGTGGGCAATCCGTCGGAAATCTTTCTCGCGGAACGGCCCATCGGCGTCGCTGGTTCCACGGTGGTGGCCAGCATGGAAGGGACGCGGCCGGTGCTGGTGGAACTGCAGGCGCTGGTGGCCCCCACCAGCTTTGTAACACCCCGCCGGATGGCGACCGGGGTGGATCATCAGCGCGTGGCCATGATCATGGCTGTGCTGGAAAAGCGCATGGGACTGATGCTGCAAAACCAGGATGCGTACGTCAACGTGGCTGGCGGCGTGCGGCTGGATGAGCCGGCCGTCGACTTGGCGATTGCCGTCAGCATCGCCAGCAGCTTCCGCGATCAGCCGACCAATCCACATGACGTCGTCATCGGTGAAGTGGGGCTGACGGGCGAAGTGCGCGGCGTTTCCCGGATCGAACAGCGGGTCAGGGAAGCCCACAAGCTGGGGTTCAAGCGGGTGATCATTCCGGAAAAGAACATCCGCGGCTTGGAAGTCCCGACCGGCATAGACGTAATCGGCATCAGCAACATAGCCGATGCTTTGGACGAGGTGCTAAGGGGGTAGAGGCAACCTATGTTCGAGACAAATAAAAGAGAACCGCAGTTCAGCGATGTATTGCGCCTCGTCGCTCCCGGCACGCCGCTTCGCGAGGGGCTGGAAAACGTGCTGCGTGCGAAAACGGGCGGCCTGATCGTCGTCGGATACGGTCCGGAGATGAAAGGCATCGTGGACGGGGGCTTTTCCATTAATAGTGACTTCACGCCCGCTCATTTGTATGAATTGGCCAAGATGGATGGGGCGATCATAGTTAGTGAAGACGCCAAGCGAATTTTGTTCGCCAACGCCCAGTTGATTCCCCCCGCCTCCATCCCTTCGAGCGAGACGGGAACGCGGCATCGTACGGCGCAGCGGACGGCCATTCAGACGAATCACCTGGTCATCGCCATCTCCCAACGGCGTAACGTGATCACGCTGTATCAAGGCCATTTCCGCTACGTCTTGAACGAAATCAGCGTAATTTTGGCCAAGGCAAATCAGGCCCTTTCCACGCTGGAAAAGTACAAGGCCGTACTGGATCAGTCGCTGACCAACCTGGGCGCAATGGAGTTTGAAGAATTGGTGACGCTGCACGAAGTCACCTCTGTTTTGCAGCGGATCGAGATGGTTTTACGCATCAAGGCGGAAATTACCAAGTATATTTATGAATTGGGGACGGAAGGGCGGCTTGTCAGCATGCAGGTGGATGAGCTGGTCGCCAATATCGAAGAGGAAGCCCGCATGCTTGTTCGCGATTACTGCCGCGATCCCAACCTGTCACCGGAACAAGCGCTCAGGGACATGAAGAAATTAAGCGGCGATGAAATGTTGGAAATCAGTTCATTTTTGCGAATCCTTGGCTATCCCAGCAGCACCAGCATGCTGGAGGAGTCGGTGTCGCCGCGCGGGTACCGCATTCTCAACAAGATTCCCCGCCTGCCGATGACGATCATCACAAACCTGGTGGATCATTTTCACAATCTGCCGCGGATCATGATGGCCACCATTGAGGAGCTGGACGAGGTGGACGGCATCGGCGAAGTGAGGGCGCGGGCGATCAAGGATGGGTTAAAGCGGATCCAGGAGCAGGTGTTCATTGACAGGCATATTTAAGGTAGAATAGGATACAGGCAGGCATGATTGCATTGAACTTTGCCAAGGGGACTTGCCGGCAATGGACAGACGTTTCGTGTCTCCTTTGCGAACCAAACCAGGAGGTAGTCTATGTTCGTGAAATCGTTGCCGAACATGCTAACCATAAGTAACTTGTTTTTGGGAATCGTCGCCATCATTCTCGCGTTTCAGGGCGACCAGTACGTGGAATACGCGGCGATTACCGTCATCGTCGGGATGCTGATGGACGGATTGGATGGACGGGTGGCCCGCATGCTGAACGTGCAGAGCGAGTTTGGCAAGGAGCTGGATTCCCTTTCCGACGTCATTACGTTCGGGGTAGCCCCGGCGTTTATCATGTATGTGGTAGCATTGCAGGATTTGCACCTGTTCGGCATTATCGTGACGGCCATCTTCCCGATTTGCGGGGCACTCAGGCTGGCGCGCTTCAACGTCCAGGCAGGCGTGCCCGGCTACTTCGTCGGTCTGCCAATCACGGCTGCGGGCGGGGTGCTGGCGACGCTGGCCCTGTACCACCAGGTGTTCAACGTGGCGATGCTGGCAGCTGGCATGCTGCTGCTGGCCTTTTTGATGGTGTCCACCATCAAGTATCCAAACTTCAAAAAGGTGGGCATTCCGAAATCCGCGTATTGGATCACGCCGATCATTGTGGCGATTGTCGTGGTCGTGGCGATCAAGTATCCGCAGCAGTTTCCCAAAATCGTCTTCCTGCCGCTTGCCATTTACGCCCTGTACGGAATAAAAAAAAACGTTGACCTGTTGGTGAAAAAACTGCGTAAGAAAAAGGAAAACGAAGAAGAGTCGCTGCCATTTGAATAACGCCTCGCGGACGCATCCCGGTTTGTTTGGATGCAGACCGTCCAGCTTGTCTTGTCGAATTTTCGGTAAGACTGCCGAAAAAAACCCGCTCGCAAAAGCGGGTTTTTTTGTTGAAGTTGCAACTTTTCTTTGCGTACAATCGTAATACAAATTGGGAGTCTATGACAGATTGAATACCCCGAGGGTATTGAGACGCTCCGACTCCTGCCGGATGACGTCTTCCAGCCTGATGTCGGTAATGTTGCAAAGCGCGGTGAGGTAGAAGAGGTTTTTGCCAAGCTCTGCCGTCAGCACGTCGCGGCAATGCTCGCACAAGGGGCCGGTAAAATGAGTGTCCAAGAGCGATTTGTTTTCCTGCAAACTTTTACCGGGATCATAAGACTGCTTCCTGGCAACCACTTCGACACAGCCGCATTCGGTGATGGCTTTGGTCAGTGAACGGTTGATGCGGGCCGCTGTTTCCTGAATTTTGGACATGACGTCCAGCACGCTGCGGTGTCTGAGCAGCAGCTCCGAAACCTGCGTTTGAAAGTCGTCCACGTTTCGATGGTCCATATGGGTCACCTCTGCTTCAGGCTGTTGATATCGTCAGAATTTTTCATTCAATTTGCTACTGTCATTATAAGAAGGGAATCTGTCCCCTGTCAAATTGGGAACGGAGGAAAACGGGCGTTCTCCATTGACGGAAATTTAACATGTATGTTAAAATTTTTGGCTATTTGACACTGCGATTTTATCTTTGATATAGTGGGGGATAAGTGAAGACATGAAATGTGTGAGCCATGTTGAGGAAGCAGGGTTTTTCCTGCGGACTTCTGTCTATATTAATAAGAGGAGGTGAAGGCATGGTTCGCCGATTGGGAAAAACTTTTTTTGTGCTGGTCGGGGGCGGCCTGGGTTACAAATTTGGTCCCGACCTGTTTGATTTGCTGGATACGCTGCTCAATTTTGGTGACGTGCATTACAAGAGTTATATCGGAGCCGTTTTAGGCGCCGTGATATTCTTCTTCCTCGCCAACTGGCTGGTCGATTACACGCTGCGCATCGTCCGCTGGGGGGAAGAGACGCTGATCAAGCTGCCGATTGTGGATGTCATGTTTGGTGCGATGGGGTTGATTATTGGTCTAATTGTTGCCTTTTTATTATTCCTTCCCATCAGCAACATCCCGATTCCGGTAATAGGTGATCTGCTGCCGCTGATGGTGTCGTGTCTGCTCGGATACCTGGGCTTCCAGGTGGGCTTCCGGAAGCGTGACGAGATCATGTCCGTCTTTTCCATCGGGCGCAGGGATAAAGGCAAAAAGGAAAACAATGGTGCACCATCCAACGTGGAGTACAAGATTTTGGACACCAGCGTGATTATCGACGGGCGGATTGCCGACATCTGCCGGACGGGTTTTTTGGAAGGTGTGCTGGTGATTCCCGGTTTCGTGCTGGAAGAACTGCAGCACATTGCTGACTCGTCTGACGTGTTAAAGCGCAACCGCGGCCGCCGCGGACTGGATATCCTGAACAAGATTCAGAAAGAAATGAAGGTCAAGGTGCAGATCTACGAAGGAGACTTTGAAGAGGTCTCCGAAGTGGACAGCAAGCTGATCAAGCTGGCGAAGGTGATGAACGGCAAAGTCGTCACCAACGATTTCAACCTGAACAAGGTGTGCGAACTGCAGGGCGTGTCGGTGCTGAACATCAACGATCTGGCCAATGCGGTCAAACCGGTGGTTCTCCCCGGAGAAGAGCTGACCGTCCAGGTGATCAAGGACGGCAAGGAGCATGGCCAAGGGGTGGCGTACCTGGACGACGGCACGATGATCGTCGTCGAAGGAGGACGCGACTACATCGGCAATGACGTTGACGTGCTGGTCACCAGCGTGCTGCAAACCTCGGCGGGGCGAATGATCTTCGCCAAGCCCAAGCTGTTGGAAAAAGCATTGTAGAGACTGGAGAGGAATGGGGACGTGAACACGGGAGTCGTGATAGTCGCAGCTGGTTCCGGCAAGCGAATGGGAGCAGAGCGCAACAAAGTGTGGCTGCCATTGGGCGGCGAGCCGATTTTGGCCCACACCGTTCGCCTGTTTGCCAATCACCCGGAGATCGGCGAAGTGGTTCTGGTGGTCAGCGAGCGCGACCACGCCGATGTGCTCGCCTGGCTCCGACGGGAGAAGTTGAAGCTGACCGTCGCGCTGGGCGGTGCCGAACGGCAGGACAGCGTGCGCAGCGGGTTGGCCGCCCTTTCCCCAGACTGCTCGTATGTACTCGTGCACGATGCCGCCCGTCCTTTCGTGACCAGGGAACAGATCAGCGAGTTGATTCGGCGGGTCCAGCGGGAGCAGGCGACGATCATGGCTGTTCCTGTGAAGGATACCATTAAAGTGATCGGGGCGAACGGCACAGTCCAATCGACCCCGGCACGCGAGAGCTTGTGGGCGGTGCAAACCCCACAAGCTTTTCGTGTTTCCTTGTTGCGGGAGGCGCATCAGGCGGCACTTGGAGCGGGCAAAACGGGAACGGACGACGCCATGCTGGTGGAGTGGCTGGGTCATCCCGTCACTGTCATGATGGGGAGTTATGAAAACATCAAGATCACCACGCCGGACGATTTGTGGCTGGGCGAGGAGATTTTGCGCAGAAGAAAGGGAGAGCAGCGATGAGAATTGGACAGGGATTTGACGTGCATCAACTGGTGGAAGGACGCCCCTGCATTATCGGTGGTGTGACCATTCCCTACGAAAAAGGGCTGTTGGGCCACTCTGACGCCGATGTGCTGCTGCACGCGATCACCGACGCTCTGCTCGGGGCGATCGGCGAAGGGGACATCGGCCGCCATTTTCCCGATCACGATCCGGCGTTCAAGGACGCGGACAGCGTCAAACTGATGGAACACGTCTGGAAGCTGGTTAAAGAGCGGGGATACCGCCTGGGCAACGTGGACGCCACCATTATCGCCCAGGCGCCGAAAATGGCGCCGTATATTCCACAGATGCGGGAAATCATTGCCCGCGTGCTGGAAGCGGACGAGCTGTCCCAGGTAAATGTAAAGGCAACCACCACCGAAAAGCTGGGCTTTACCGGCCGCGGAGAGGGAATTGCTGCCCAGGCCGTCTGCTTGCTTGTCAAGCAGCGGGCAGAGGTGTAAGATAAGAGCTTAGAAACGAAAAAGTCAGTGATGCAGACCCGGAAACATGGGCAACGCAGTCCAGCCCTGTTTCCGCCTTTTTTACACCTTCAAGGAATAGGATGGTGCTTCTCATGGCGAAAAAAATCCGTACGCGATACGCTCCCAGTCCGACGGGGCATCTACATATCGGCGGCGCGCGCACGGCGCTGTTCAACTATTTGTTTGCCAAGCATATGGGGGGCGAGTTCATCGTCCGCATCGAGGATACCGACCAAACACGCAACGTGGAAAACGCTGACGAAGAACAGATGAAAAATCTCAAATGGCTCGGCATCCAGTGGGATGAAGGTGCCGACATCGGCGGGCCGTACGGGCCGTACCGGCAGATGGACCGCCTGGACATCTACCGCAAATACATCGATCAACTGCTGGCCGAGGGCAAGGCGTACTACTGCTACGCGACCAAGGAAGAACTGGACGCGGAGCGGGAAGAGCAGATTGCCCGCGGCGAGACTCCGCGGATCTCGGAAAAACACCGCAACGTAACGCCGGAACAGCGGGAGCAGTACGAGCGGGAAGGCCGCGTTCCGTCTGTTCACTTCAAGGTTCCGGACGACAAGGTGTACGTCGTCAACGACCTGATTCGCGGACAGGTGACGTTTGAAACCAAAGAGATGGGCGATTTCGTCATCTGTCGACCGGACGGCATTCCCACTTACAACTTTGCGGTCGTGATCGACGACCATTTGATGGAGATCAGCCACGTCATCCGCGGCGAGGAGCACTTGTCCAACACTCCGCGCCAGTTGATGATTTACGAAGCGTTGGGCTGGGAGCCGCCGCAGTTCGCGCACCTGGCGCTGATTCTCAACCAGGAAGGCAAAAAGATGTCGAAGCGCGACGAGAGCATTATCCAGTTTATCGAACAGTACCGTGAACTGGGCTTTTTGCCGGAAGCGATCGTCAACTTCATGGTGCTGCTCGGATGGTCGCCGGGCGGGGAGGAAGAGATCTTCGCCATGGAGGACATCATCAAGCTGTTCTCCCTGGACCGCGTCAGCAAGTCGCCGGCGGTTTTCGACACGGCCAAGATGAACTGGATGAACAACTACTACCTGAAGCGGCAGCCGCTTGATCTCATCACCGACATGTGCATTCCGCACCTGCAAAAGGCAGGGTTTATCGAGGAGACGCTGTCCGAAGAGAAGCGGGCATGGGTGCGCGAGATCGTCGCTCTCTACCAGGAGCAGATGTCCTACTGTGCGCAGATCGTGCCGCTGGCGGCGCTTTTCTTCCTCGACGAAGTGGTGTACGATGAAGAAGCGAAGGCGGTATTGAAGGAACCGCAATTGCCTGAGGTGCTGGAATCGTTTGTCAAACACCTGTCGGCACTGAACGAATATAATACGGATACGATCAAAGCAGTGCTGAAAGAGGTGCAAAAAGAAACGGGCCACAAAGGCAAGGCCCTGTTCATGCCGGTACGCGTGGCGTCTACCGGTCAGGCACACGGGCGCGATCTGGCTGTGACGCTCTACCTGTTGGGCAAAGACAAGGTGCTGGAACGCGTCAAACGCGTCCTGACGCACGGTGAATGATGAAATTATAAATATATAAGGAAAGACAAATGCGAGGAACAGGAGAAGTACAGCAGCCTCCACGTCTCCAGAGAGGATGGGCAGGTGGGAGCCATCCGGCGTGCGCTGTTTGGAAATGCACCTGGGAGCAGTGACCTGAACCCTCGTCCTTATGGGCGCGAAAGTAGGGCAGACGGTACCCCGCCGTTACCGGGAGATGAGCGAGATCGTCAGCACGGCCACTAGGCGCCGTTTCCGGGACGGTCTAAGCAGAGTGGAACCGCGGTTAACACCGTCTCTGCCTCCTTCGTACGCGAAGGCGGCCGGGGCGGTTTTTCTTTTTCCAACTTCCAACGAAAGCAATCTGGCAGGAGGTGTCATCCTATGTTCAGACAGATGCGAGACGACATTCAAGCGGTATTCGAGCGGGACCCGGCGGCCCGCAGCACGTTGGAGGTGGTCTTGACCTACTCCGGACTGCACGCCATTTGGGGTCACCGGATTGCGCACAAACTGTGGAAGGCCGGATGGTGTACGCTGGCCCGGATCGTTTCCCAGTTTGTCCGGTTTATGACCGGCATCGAGATTCACCCGGGAGCGAAGATCGGCAGACGGCTGTTCATCGACCACGGGATGGGCGTTGTCATTGGCGAGACCTGTGAAATCGGCGACAACGTCACCATCTACCAGGGTGTGACGCTGGGCGGCACGGGCAAGGAAAAAGGCAAGCGCCATCCCACCGTTGGCAACAATGTGATTATCGCCACCGGCGCAAAAGTGCTCGGATCGTTCAAGATCGGCGACAACTCCAAAATCGGGGCGGGAGCCGTCGTGCTGCAGGAGGTGCCGCCCAACTCCACCGTGGTTGGAATCAAGGCTCGCATCGTCATTCAGGACGGCAAGCGCGTCTCGTACGACCTGGATCATGTCAATCTGCCCGACCCGCTGGCTGACACGATTCGGCAAATGCAGCGGGAAATCGAGCAGCTTCGCAACGAAGTGAACGCATTAAGGGAGGAAGCGAAAAGCAATGAGCATACAGTTTACTAATACCCTGACCCGGCGAAAGGAACCGTTCGTTCCGCTTGAGCCGGGCAAGGTGAAGATGTACGTATGCGGACCGACCGTGTACAACTACATTCACATCGGCAACGCCCGCCCGGCGATCGTATTTGATACCCTGCGCCGGTATTTGCAGTACCGCGGATACCAGGTCACGTTTGTGCAGAACATTACGGATGTGGACGACAAGCTGATCCGCGTCGCCAACGAGGAGGGCACGACTGTCAAGGAAGTGGCCGACCGTTACATGGCGGCCTACAACGAAGACCTGCGCGCTCTCAACGTGCTGCCGCCCGACATTCAGCCGCGCGTGATGCAGACGATTCCCGAAATCATCCGTTTTATCGAGGGACTGATCGAGAAAGGCTATGCGTATGAAAGCGAAGGGGACGTCTATTTCCGCACCGGCCGCTTCAGCGAATACGGCAAGCTCTCCCACCAGCCGCTGGACGATTTGCAGGCGGGTGCCCGCGTGGAAGTAAACGAGAAGAAGGAAAACCCGCTGGACTTCGCGCTGTGGAAAGCGGCCAAGCCGGGTGAGATCAGCTGGGAAAGTCCGTGGGGTCAAGGGCGTCCGGGCTGGCACATCGAGTGCTCCGCGATGGCGCTCAAATTCCTCGGCGAACAGATCGACATTCACGCCGGCGGGTCCGACCTGGTGTTTCCCCATCACGAAAACGAAATTGCCCAGTCGGAATGCTACACCGGCAAAGTATTTGCCCGTTACTGGCTGCACAACGGCATGCTGAACATCAACAACGAAAAGATGTCCAAGTCTCTCGGCAATTTCCTTCTGGCGCGGGAACTGATCGAGCGATACGGCGGGCAGTTGATCCGCTTTTTCATGCTGCTGGGCCACTACCGCAACCCGATCAATTTCAGCGACGATTTGCTGGAACAGGCGGCCAACGGTTTGGACCGGATCAAGACCGCCTACGCCAACCTGCTGCACCGGCTGGAGACAGCACGCCCGGAGGAGCCCAACGGCCAGGCTGAGGAGCAGGCCCGGATCATCAGCAACCTGCGGGAGCGGTTTATCACCGAGATGGACGACGATCTGAACACGGCCAACGCCATTACCGTGCTGTTTGACGTGGTGAAGGAAGCCAACCTGTACATGCGCAACCAAAACGTCGGTCAGCAGGAGATTGCGGCATATCGCGACCTGCTGCTGGAGCTGACCGGTGTGCTGGGACTGAAGCTGGAGCAGGAGCAGGAACTCCTGGACAGCGAAGTGGAGGCGCTCATCGCTGAGCGGACGGAAGCGCGCAAATCACGCAATTTTGCCCGCGCGGACGAGATTCGCGACCTGCTGGCTGCAAAGGGAATCATTCTGGAAGACACCCCGCAGGGCGTTCGTTGGCGCCGCAAGTAAAGGGCCGGTGACACGATGCAGAAAGAAGAACTGTCCCGAGACCCCAACATGTTAAACCCGCTGGTACTGGCCTTTTTGGGCGACGCCACCTACGCCCACTGCGTCCGCTACCATTTGATCGCCAAGGGGCTGGTGAAGCCGCACCAGCTCCACAAGGCGGCCAACCGGTACGTGTCGGCCAGAGCGCAGGCCGCCATCCTGCACGCCCTGCTGCCGTCCCTGTCGGAGGAAGAACTGGCAGTGGTGAGGCGCGGACGCAACGCCAAGTCCGGTTCCAGCGCGAAAAACGCCGATATCATTGACTACCGGCATGCTACTGCGTTTGAAGCCCTGATCGGGTACCTGTACCTGTGCGGAAGAGAAGAGCGGGTCGCTGAACTCGTACAGCAGGCCTTTGCGATTGTGGAAGGAGCATCTGAACATGAGTGAAGAGTGGATTGTCGGGAAAAACCCGGTCATTGAAGCGCTGCGGTCGGGGCGCGCCATCAACAAGATCTGGATCGCCGAAGGGACGAACAAAAACCTGATGGGGCCGATTTTCTCCCTGGCCAGAGAGCAGGGTGTCGTCGTCACCACGGCCAATCGCAAAAAACTGGATCAGCTCAGCGGCACCGACAACCATCAGGGCGTGATCGCGTCGGTGGCTGCTTACGACTACGTCGAGGTGGAGGACATTCTCCGGAGGGCGGAGGAGCGAAACGAACCGCCGTTTTTGCTCCTGCTGGACGAGCTGGAGGACCCGCACAACCTGGGCTCGATCATGCGGACGGCCGATGCGGTCGGGGCACACGGCATCATCATTCCCAAGCGGCGTTCCGTTGGGCTGACGGCGACTGTGGCCAAAGCGTCTGCGGGGGCCATCAACTACGTGCCCGTCGCCCGGGTGACCAACATGGTTCGGACCATGGAAGAGCTGAAACAGCGGGGCGTCTGGATTGCCGGAACGGATGCGAGTGCCAAGCAGGACTTCCGCGAGGGCGATTACACCATGCCCCTGGCCGTGGTCATTGGCAGTGAGGGCAAAGGCATGAGCCGCCTGGTCAGGGAGAACTGTGATTTTCTCTACCGTCTGCCCATGGCGGGAAACGTCACCTCGCTCAACGCCTCTGTCGCTGCCGCCCTGCTGATGTACGAAGTCTACCGCGCCAGGAGTCCGCTGCCGGCACGGGTGAAGTAAGATGGCGAAAAAGAAAGCCAAACAACTGCTGATTGTGGACGGTTACAACATCATCGGGGCCTGGCCCGAACTGCGCGCGCTCAAGGACCAGGACCGCATGGACGAAGCGCGCGACCTGCTTATCTCCAAGCTGGCCGAGTACCAGAGCTTTACCGGGATCAAGGTGATCATTGTGTTTGACGCCTACAACGTGCCTGGTGCCGGCCGGCAGATGCAGGACTACCGGGTGGACATCTATTTTACCAAGCAGAAAGAGACGGCCGACGAAAAAATTGAACAGTTGGTCATGGAATTTTACGAAAAAAATCGACAAATTTATGTAGCGACGTCCGACTACACATCACAGCGTGTCATTTTCGGCCAGGGGGCGCTGCGAAAGTCGGCGAGGGAACTTCTGCTGGACCTGGAAAGTGTCGGGAAGGAGATCAAGCAGCAGGTGGAAAAAACGCATGAAGAGCGGTTCTCCACCCGTATTTCCCTGGATCGGGAAATAGCGAAAATATTCGAAAAATGGAGAAGGGAATAACTTGGATTCGGTTGACGCTTTTTTACGCCGCATGTATAATAGCCGTATCTGTGAGAAACCGGTTGGCGGAGGGATCATTCGTGAGTGTTGACCTCAAGGAGTTGAAACATTCCCAATATGAGATGATGTCTGACGAAGAGATAGTCGACCTGGTTCGCGAAAATGATGCCGAGGCCTTGGAGTACTTGATCAACAAGTACAAGAATTTCGTGCGGGCCAAAGCGCGTTCCTATTTTCTTATTGGGGCCGACCGCGAAGATATTGTGCAGGAAGGCATGATCGGCCTGTACAAATCGATTCGTGATTTCCGAGGGGACAAGCTCACATCGTTCAAGGCGTTTGCCGAACTGTGCATTACCCGCCAGATCATTACCGCCATCAAAACGGCTACCCGCCAAAAGCATATTCCGCTCAACTCCTACGTCTCGCTGGACAAGCCCATCTACGATGAAGATTCCGACCGCACCCTGCTGGACGTCATCTGCGGCACCAAGGTGACCGATCCGGAAGAGCTGTTCATCAACCGTGAGGAATTTGACGACATCGAGGGAAAAATGAGCGAAATCCTGAGCGACCTGGAACGGCAGGTGCTGATGCTGTATCTGGACGGACGTTCGTACCAGCAGATCGCCGTGGAGTTGAAGCGTCACGTCAAGTCGATCGACAACGCCCTGCAGCGGGTGAAGCGCAAACTGGAACGGTATCTGGAAGGACGAGAGATTCATCTGTGATACAGAGAATCTCTTTTTTTATTCTGGAACAAAATACTTTCCGCTTGTCAAGCCGTTTTGTTGACATGGGTAGACGGGTGTGATAAATTTGTTTAGGTAGCCATAGACGCTTTTTTCTCGTGTTTAATGGCTGCATTCTCACAAATGGTCAGGAAAAGTAGCGGTTTTCCCGTACTATTTTGTTCCCTTTCTATCAACAGCAAGGTTTGAAATGAGATGGAGGTGGCAATAAATGCGAGTAAACATCACGTTGGCGTGCACCGAGTGTGGTGAGCGTAACTATATCTCCACGAAAAACAAGCGCACCACTACCGAGCGTGTGGAACTGAAAAAATACTGCTCCCGTGACAAGAAGCATACCCTTCATCGCGAGACGAAGTAACGCATGGAAGCGACGAAGTCTGGGGGTGGCACTGTGGGTTTCCTAGCACGAATCGGAGCCGGATTTCGCCGGACAGGCGAATTTTTCGGCGATGTCATGTCCGAACTGAAGAAGGTCCGCTGGCCCAACCGGAAAGAACTGACCAGCTACACGATCGTCGTTCTTGTAACGGTGACGCTGCTTGCGCTGTTCTTCTTCGTCATCGACTTGGGTATCTCGCGCGTGATCGATTTGATTTTAGGAAAGTAATTTTGCAAGCCTAGGAGGGACGGACGGAAACGTCCTTGTGGATATGGAAAAAGCATGGTATGTCGTTCATACGTACTCAGGTTATGAAAACAAGGTAAAGACCAATCTGGAGAAACGCGTCGAGTCGATGGGCATGGAAGACAAGATCTTCCGCGTTCTCGTCCCCACCGAGGAAGAGGTGGAGACGAAGGACGGCAAAAAACGCACCGTCACGAAAAAAGTGTTTCCCGGATACGTCCTTGTTGAAATGGTGATGACGGACGACTCGTGGTATGTCGTGCGCAACACCCCTGGGGTTACCGGCTTTGTCGGTTCCACGGGCGCCGGTTCCAAACCGACTCCGCTGCGTCCTGAAGAGGCGGATGCGATCCTTCGTCAGATGGGGATCGATATTCCCAAGGTCAAAGTCGACTTCGCTCTCCGCGACATGGTGCGGGTGACGGACGGTCCGTTCTCCAACCGGACGGGAGAAATCATCGAGATTCACCCAGACAGACAGAAGGTCCGTGTGCTGGTGGATATCTTCGGACGTGAAACACCGGTGGAATTGGACTTTACGCAAGTTCAAAAATTGGATTAGGAATGATCTTGAAAAGTATCGCGTGATGTGGTACATTTCATTTTGTTTTAAAAATCGTTGTAGCGATTTTTAAAAAAGATGATGTGCCCCCAAAGGGCAGCAAAACGGCTGCGCCGTATTTGCAATCCCGCCGAAACTCTGGGGTTTCTTGCACTCTCACTATAGATGGAAAGTCTACATAATAGGCTTTCAGCAAAACGGTGGGAGGGGGCATGCCCCCGCATTTACCACATGTGAAGTAAGGAGGTGTCTTACGTGGCTAAGAAGGTTATCCGCGTAATTAAGTTACAAATCCCGGCAGGTAAAGCAAACCCTGCACCTCCGGTAGGTCCGGCTCTCGGCCAAGCTGGTGTGAACATCATGGGATTCTGTAAAGAATTCAACGCTCGCACTGAGAGCGAAGCAGGAATGATCATTCCGGTAGAAATTACCGTTTATGAAGACCGTTCCTTCACCTTCATCACGAAGACTCCGCCGGCTGCTGTTCTGCTGAAAAAAGCTGCTGGCATCGAGTCCGGTTCCGGCGTACCGAACAAAACCAAGGTCGCTACCCTGAAGCGTGACAAAGTACGCGAGATCGCGGAACTGAAACGCCCTGACCTGAATGCTGCATCCGTGGAAGCGGCTATGCGCATGATCGAAGGTACGGCTCGTTCCATGGGTATCGTGATCGAAGACTAATGGTGCAGTTGTGAGGGGGTACAGGTAATGTGCCCCCCCTGTTTGTGGGAGGATCAAACCGCTACGACCACATTGAAGGGAGAATTTACAGATGGCAAAACGAGGCAAAAAGTATCAAGAAGCTGCCAAGCTGATTGACAAAAACAAAGTATACGAAGTAACCGAAGCGATCGAGCTGGTGAAAAAAGCAGCGACCGCCAAGTTTGACGAAACGGTGGAAGCGGCGTTTCGCCTGGGTGTAGACCCGAAACGTGCTGACCAGCAAATCCGCGGTGCGGTGGTACTGCCGCACGGTACCGGTAAAGTACAGCGCGTTCTCGTGTTCGCGAAAGGTGAAAAAGCGAAAGAAGCAGAAGCGGCTGGCGCCGATTACGTAGGCGATGCTGACATGATCGCCAAAATCCAAGGCGGCTGGTTTGAATTTGACGTTGTGGTAGCTACTCCGGACATGATGGGTGAAGTAGGGAAACTGGGTCGCGTACTCGGTCCGAAAGGCCTCATGCCGAACCCGAAAACCGGCACCGTTACCTTCGACGTTGCCAAAGCCGTCAACGAAATCAAAGCCGGTAAAATCGAGTACCGCGTAGACAAAGCCGGTAACATCCACGCGCCGATCGGTAAAGTTTCCTTTGACACCGAGAAGCTGGCGGAAAACCTGGCTGCGCTGACCGAAGCGCTCAACCGTGCGAAGCCGGCAGCAGCGAAAGGCGTTTACATGAAAAACGTATCCATCAGCTCCACGATGGGTCCGGGTGTACGCGTCGCTGTGAAATAATGTAACTTGACTTCCCGTGGGGAAGTTGCTATGATAGTGCCTGTTGAAGAAAAGAATATGTCATGCCGTAGACAGAAGGTGCGGAGTTTGGCTGGTCCAAACGATGCTTAATATCCCTCCGAGGCGTGTAATGGTACGGAAAAAGGAGCCGCTGCGTTCCTTTGACGATAGAACATTATGCCCTCGTGTGTCTACGAGGGCATTCTTCTTTTTCGAGGATAGAGCACGGGAGGTGTAAACATTGGCAGAAATCCGTCCAACCGTTATTCGTGAAGAGAAAGTACAAGCGGTAAATGAGATCGCAACCAAACTGCGCGAAAGCCAAACCACCGTGGTGGCTGACTACCGCGGCCTGACTGTAGCGCAGGTGACCGAACTGCGCAAACAACTGCGTGAAGCAGGCGTTGAGTTCCAAGTGTTGAAAAACACGCTCACCCGCCTGGCGACTGCGAAAGAAAACCTGACTGAACTGGATCAGTATCTGACGGGTCCGAACGCTCTGGCGTTTGGCAAGGATGATGCGGTTGCTCCGGCGAAAGTCCTGGTGGAATTCGCAAAGAAAAACGAGCAGCTCGAGATCAAAGGCGGCGTCATCGAGGGCAAAGTGGTAGGTCCGGAGCAAATCAAGGCACTGGCTTCCCTGCCGTCCCGCGAAGGTCTGCTGTCCATGCTCCTCAGCGTGCTGCAGGCGCCGATCCGCAACTTCGCGCTGGCTGTCAAGGCAGTATCCGATCAAAAAGAAGGCCAAGGCGCGTAACAGCGTAAACGGACTTCATATTCGACGAGCGGCGTAAACTGCCGCCGCCAATACAATTTCCTGGAATGGGAGGATTAGAAGATGAGCAAAGAGCAAATCATTGAAGCGATTAAAGGCATGTCCGTTCTGGAACTGAACGAACTGGTTAAAGCAATCGAAGAAGAGTTTGGCGTAACTGCTGCTGCTCCGGTAGCTGTAGTTGCTGGCGGTGCTGGCGCTGCTGATGCTGCTGCTGAGCAAACTGAATTCACTGTAAACCTGGTAAGCGGCGGCGCTTCCAAAATCAACGTAATCAAAGTAGTTCGCGAGCTGACCGGTCTGGGTCTGAAAGAAGCAAAAGACCTGGTAGACAACGCTCCGAAGACACTCAAAGAAGGCGTATCCAAAGAAGAAGCCGAATCCATGAAAGCAAAACTCGAAGAAGCTGGCGCAACTGTAGAAATCAAGTAAGTTGGCTTCCGAAACGGAAACATCCCCTTGCCTGCGGCAGGGGGATTTTCTGTACACATGACCCTGGATTGGACGAGGAAAGGTGGGTTGAACCGTGGCAGACCATTACTACACCAGCCGCCCCGGCGCTGCGCATGACGAGCGCCAGTTTACCTTTACCCTGCGCGGGCACGAACTGCGCTTCATTACCGATGCCGGCGTTTTTTCCCGCGACCGGGTGGACTTCGGCAGTGTCCTGTTGATTGAAACGATGCAGCTTGATCGGGACGCACGCGTGCTTGACGTGGGCTGCGGGTACGGACCGATCGGACTTGTGGCCGCCAAGCTGGCAGACCAGGGTCGGGTCACGATGATTGACATCAACGAACGGGCAGTGGAACTGGCTCGTCGCAACGCTCAACTAAACGGCATTGGCAATGTGGAGGTCCGGGTGAGCGATGTGTACACTGCGGTTCAGGGGGAGACGTTTGACGTGATTCTCACCAACCCGCCGATCCGCGCCGGCAAGGAAATTGTTCACCGCATCTTTACCGAAGGACACGGGCTGCTTCGGGAAGGCGGCGAACTGTGGGTGGTAATCCAAAAGAAGCAGGGAGCGCCATCCGCCTTGAAAAAGCTGCAGGAGACCTACCGTGACGTGGAGGAAGTGGAACGGAGCAAGGGGTACCATATTTACCGAGCAGTGAAGTAGAAATCACTCTTGACTCGAATATTTCGTTGTGGTAGCATTATAAAATGTCAATATGGGATCAAAGTCTATTTTTCAGCAATTCCCGTTTTGTCAACCGTTTTTCTTCTTTTTTTCCATAGAGGAGGAATGTGGGTGTAAAAATATGGGAATTCTTTTAAAATAGAGTTTCTCTGGGTTAAAAATGGTGTTACTGCTTTAACCCATTTTTATTTTGTGTGAAAACACAACCTGAGGGGTGAATAAGTTGGCAGGAAAAGTGATTCAAAGTGGCCGACATCGCCAGCGTCGTACGTACTCACGCATTAACGAAGTGCTGGGCCTTCCCAATCTGATCGAGATTCAGCAGAAGTCCTATCAATGGTTTTTGGACGAAGGGCTGCGCGAAATGTTTCAAGATATTTCGCCGATCCAGGATTTCACCGGAAACCTTGTGCTGGAGTTCATCGATTACAGCTTGGGTGAACCGAAATATGACGTGGACGAGTCGAAAGAACGCGACGTCACATATGCGGCGCCTCTGCGCGTGAAGGTTCGCTTGCTGAACAAAGAGACGGGCGAAGTGAAGGAACAAGAGGTCTTCATGGGGGATTTCCCGCTCATGACGGAAACGGGAACCTTCATCATCAACGGGGCTGAGCGTGTCATCGTAAGCCAGCTTGTTCGTTCCCCCAGTGTATATTACAACACCAAAGTGGACAAAAACGGTAAACAGACGTTTACCGCGACGGTGATTCCAAACCGCGGCGCATGGCTGGAGCTGGAAACCGATGCGAAAGACGTCATTTACGTCCGCATCGACCGTACCCGCAAAATCCCGGTAACGGTCCTTTTGCGTGCGCTCGGCTTTGGCTCTGATATCGAAATTCTCAACCTTCTGGGCGAGGACGAATATATCAAGAACACGTTGGAAAAAGACAACACCGATTCCGTGGAAAAGGCGCTGATCGAGATCTACGAGCGCCTGCGTCCGGGTGAGCCGCCGACAGTGGAAAACGCGAAGAGCCTGCTCATCTCCCGCTTCTTCGATCCGAAACGCTATGATCTGGCTTCTGTCGGCCGTTACAAAATGAACAAGAAGCTGCACCTGAAAAACCGCCTGTACAATCAACGGCTGGCGGAAACGCTCGTAGACACCCGTACCGGCGAGATCATTGCCGAAGCAGGCCAGGTGATTGACCGCCGTCTGCTGGACCGCATCCTGCCGGCTCTGGAAGAGAGCGTCGGATTTGTGGATGTCCGCACCCACGGCGGCGTTCTGGAAGAAGACACGCTGCGCCTGCAGGCGATCAACATCTTCTCTCCGAACGAAGACGGCAAGATCATCAAGGTGATCGGCAACGGCAATGTGGACAAATCCATCAAGCACATTACGCCGGCTGACATCGTGGCCGCGATCAACTACTTCATCAACCTGCTGCACGGCGTTGGTTCGACTGACGACATCGACCACCTCGGCAACCGTCGTCTCCGCTCCGTGGGCGAACTGCTGCAGAACCAGTTCCGCATCGGTCTGTCCCGGATGGAGCGCGTAGTCCGCGAGCGCATGTCGATCCAGGATCAGAACCAGATCACGCCGCAGGCTTTGATCAACATTCGTCCGGTGATTGCTGCGATCAAGGAGTTCTTCGGCAGCTCCCAGCTCTCCCAGTTCATGGACCAGACCAACCCGCTGGCAGAGCTGACGCACAAGCGCCGTCTGTCCGCGCTCGGTCCCGGCGGTCTGACCCGCGAACGGGCCGGTTTCGAAGTGCGTGACGTTCACCACTCCCACTACGGCCGGATGTGCCCGATTGAGACGCCTGAGGGTCCGAACATCGGTCTGATCAACTCGCTCTCCACTTATGCCCGCATCAACGACTACGGCTTCATCGAGACGCCGCGGCGCAAAGTGGACCCGGAGACGGGCCGCGTGCTGGACGAAATCGTCTACCTGACGGCGGACGAAGAAGACGTGTACAACGTGGCGCAGGCCAACCAGCCGCTTGATGAGGAAGGCCGCTTCATCAACGAGATGGTCATCTGTCGTCGCAAGGGCGAGATCCTGAGCGTGCCGCGCGACAAGGTTGACTTTATGGACGTTTCTCCGAAGCAGGTCGTATCGGTGGCAACGGCGCTGATTCCGTTCCTGGAAAACGACGACGCCAACCGCGCGTTGATGGGTTCCAACATGCAGCGGCAAGCCGTTCCGCTGCTCGTGCCGCAGGCGCCGTTTGTCGGCACCGGGATGGAGCACAAGGCAGCACAGGACTCCGGCGTGGCGGTCGTGGCGAAGCACGATGGCCAGGTGGAGCGCGTAACTGCCCGCGAGATCTGGGTGCGCCGCTACAAGGAGATCGACGGCAAGAAGGTAGCAGGCGACATCGACAAATACAAGCTGCACAAGTTTATCCGTTCCAACCAGGGCACCTGCATCAACCAGCGCCCGATCGTGCGAAAAGGCGACTGGGTGGAGAAGGGCGACATCATCGCTGACGGTCCGTCCACGGAAAAAGGCGAACTGGCGCTGGGCCGCAACGTCATCGTTGCGTTCATGACCTGGGAAGGGTACAACTACGAGGACGCCATTCTCCTGAGCGAAAAACTGGTAAAAGACGACGTCTATACGTCTATCCATATCGAAGAATACGAGTCCGAAGCACGCGACACCAAGCTCGGTCCGGAAGAGATCACGCGCGACATCCCGAACGTGGGTGAAGACGCGTTGAAAAACCTGGACGAGCGCGGCATCGTGCGCGTCGGGGCAGAAATTCAAGACGGCGACATTCTGGTCGGGAAGGTGACGCCGAAAGGGGTTACCGAGCTGACCGCAGAAGAGCGCCTGCTGCACGCCATCTTCGGGGAAAAGGCGCGTGAAGTTCGCGACACCTCCCTGCGCGTGCCGCACGGCGGTTCCGGTATCGTCGTCGACGTCAAGGTGTTTACACGTGAAAACGGTGACGAACTGCCGCCGGGCGTCAACCAACTGGTGCGCGTGTACATCGCCCAAAAACGGAAAATCTCCGTGGGTGACAAGATGGCGGGCCGCCACGGTAACAAAGGGGTTATCGCCCGCATCATGCCGGAGGAAGACATGCCGTTCCTGCCGGATGGCACGCCGGTCGAGATCGTGCTCAACCCGCTGGGCGTACCGTCCCGGATGAACATCGGGCAGGTGCTGGAGACCCACTTGGGGATGGCTGCCAAGATGCTGGGCATCCACGTGGCGACGCCGGTATTCGACGGGGCGCGTCAGGAAGACGTATTCCAGACGCTGGAAGAAGCCGGATTGGACCGCGACGGAAAAACCATTCTGTACGACGGCCGCACGGGTGAACCGTTTGACCGCCGCGTCACGGTCGGTTGCGTGTACATGCTGAAGCTGGCGCACCTTGTCGACGACAAGATTCACGCCCGTTCCACCGGTCCTTACTCTCTCGTCACGCAGCAGCCGCTGGGCGGGAAAGCCCAGTTTGGCGGCCAGCGCTTCGGGGAGATGGAGGTGTGGGCGCTGGAAGCGTACGGCGCAGCATACACCTTGCAGGAAATCCTTACCGTCAAGTCCGACGACGTCGTGGGCCGTGTGAAAACGTACGAAGCGATCGTCAAAGGCGAAAACGTACCGGAGCCGGGTGTTCCTGAGTCCTTCAAGGTTCTCATCAAGGAACTGCAAAGCTTGGGTATGGACGTGAAGATCCTGTCCGAAGACGAGCAGGAAATTGAAATGCGTGAAATGGAAGAAGAGGACGAGGGCACCGGTGAAAAGCTGAACCTCGTACTTGAAGCTGGAAGCCTGGACGAAGAGTAAGATTCCGGTACAAAGGGAGGTAACGCCCTGTGATTGATGTGAACAACTTCGAATACATGAAGATCGGCTTGGCTTCCCCGGACAAGATCCGTTCCTGGTCGTACGGGGAAGTGAAAAAGCCGGAGACGATCAACTACCGCACACTGAAGCCGGAAAAGGACGGTTTGTTCTGTGAGCGCATTTTTGGTCCGACCAAGGATTGGGAGTGCCACTGCGGCAAGTACAAGCGCGTTCGCTACAAAGGCGTCGTGTGCGACCGCTGCGGCGTGGAAGTGACCCGCGCCAAGGTTCGTCGTGAGCGGATGGGGCACATCGAACTGGCTGCCCCCGTCTCTCACATCTGGTACTTCAAAGGGATCCCGAGCCGCATGGGCCTCGTGCTCGACATGTCGCCGCGTTCCCTGGAAGAAGTCATCTACTTTGCATCCTACGTGGTAACCGATCCGGGCGATACGCCGCTGGACAAAAAACAGCTGCTGTCCGAAAAGGAATACCGCAACTATCGTGAAAAATACGGCTACTCCTTCCAGGCGATGATGGGGGCGGAAGCGATCAAGCGCCTGCTCCAGGAAATCGACTTGGACAAAGAAGTGGAAGCGCTGAAGGAAGAGCTGAAGACGGCACAAGGGCAGCGGCGCAACCGCGCGATCAAGCGCCTCGAAGTGCTGGAGGCATTCCGCAACTCCGGCAACCGTCCGGAGTGGATGGTGCTTGACGTGCTGCCGGTCATTCCGCCGGAGCTGCGTCCGATGGTTCAGTTGGACGGGGGCCGTTTCGCCACCTCCGACCTGAACGACCTGTACCGCCGCGTGATCAACCGCAACAACCGGCTGAAGCGCCTACTGGAACTGGGCGCTCCGGACATCATCGTGCAAAATGAAAAGCGCATGCTGCAGGAAGCGGTGGATGCGCTGATCGACAACGGCCGCCGCGGCCGTCCGGTGACCGGTCCGGGCAACCGCCCGCTGAAATCGCTCAGCCACATGCTGAAAGGGAAACAGGGCCGTTTCCGCCAAAACCTGCTGGGTAAGCGCGTGGACTATTCCGGCCGTTCCGTAATTGTCGTCGGCCCGAACCTGAAAATGTACCAGTGCGGTCTGCCGAAGGAAATGGCGCTGGAACTGTTCAAGCCGTTCGTGATGAAGGAACTGGTGGCCAAAGGTCTCGCGCACAACATCAAGAGCGCCAAACGCAAGGTGGAACGCGTGCAGCCCGAAGTGTGGGACGTTCTCGAGGACGTCATCCGCGAACACCCGGTGCTCCTGAACCGCGCCCCCACCCTGCACCGTCTTGGTATCCAGGCGTTCGAACCGGTACTGGTGGAAGGCCGCGCGATCCGTCTGCACCCGCTCGTATGTACGGCGTACAACGCCGACTTCGACGGCGACCAGATGGCTGTGCACGTGCCGCTTTCCGCAGAGGCGCAGGCGGAAGCCCGCATCCTCATGCTGGCGGCGCAAAACATCCTGAACCCGAAAGACGGGAAACCAGTCGTAACACCGTCCCAGGACATGGTACTGGGTTCGTATTATCTGACCTTGGAGCGCGAGGGCGCCAAAGGCGAAGGTACGGTATACCGCGATCCGCATGACGCTATTGCTGCGTACCAGCACGGCTACATCAGCCTGCATACGCGCATCGCGCTGCCGGCCAAGAGCCTGAACAAAACCAGCTTTACCGAAGAGCAGAAGAACGCGCTTCTGGTCACGACCGTCGGGAAACTGATTTTCAACGAAATCTTCCCGCCGGAACTGCCGTACATCAACGTTCCGACCAAGGGCAACCTGCAAAACGGCGTGCCGAACGAGTACTTCATCTTTGAAAAAGGCACAAACGTAAAAGAGTTTATCAAGAAGCTGCCGGACCAGGGAGCCGTGAAAAAAGGCTTCCTCGGAACGATCATCTCCGAGTGTTTCCGCCGCTTCGGAACGACAGAAACGTCCAAGATCCTCGACAAGATCAAGGAACTGGGCTTCATGTACTCGACCAAGGCCGGGATCACCATTGCTGTCGCCGACATCGTCGTGCCGGAGCAAAAGAAAGTGATTCTGGAAGAGGCGGACAAAAAGGTACAGACCGTCATGACGCAGTACCGCCGCGGTCTGATTACCGAGGACGAGCGCTACGACCGGGTTATCTCCATCTGGTCCAAGGCCAAGGATGAAGTGACCGATGTCCTGATGAAGTCCATGGACAAATTCAACGCGATCTACATGATGGCCAACTCCGGTGCCCGCGGTAACGTGTCGCAGATTACACAGCTGGCGGGGATGCGCGGTCTCATGGCCAACCCGTCCGGCCGGATTATCGAGCTGCCGATCAAGTCCAACTTCCGTGAAGGTCTGACCGTATTGGAGTACTTTATCTCCACGCACGGCGCGCGGAAAGGTCTCGCCGACACGGCGCTGCGGACGGCTGACTCGGGTTATCTGACCCGCCGTCTCGTCGACGTGGCCCAGGACGTGATCGTCCGCGAAGAGGATTGCGGCACCGACAAGGGCATCCGCGTCTCCGCGATCAAGGACGGCAAGGAAGAAATCGAGAAGCTGGCTGACCGCATCATCGGCCGTACCTGCTTCGAGACCCTGCGCCATCCGGAGACGGGCGAAATCATCGTCGGCCGCAACCAGGAGATCACCGAGGAGATCGCCGACAAGATCGAAAAAGCCGGCATCACCGAGGTGTATATCCGCAGCGTGCTGTCCTGCCGCACCAGCCATGGCGTCTGCAAACGCTGCTACGGCCGCAACCTGGCGACCGGGTCCGAAGTGGAGATCGGCGAAGCAGTCGGCATTATCGCCGCTCAGTCCATCGGTGAACCGGGTACCCAGCTGACGATGCGGACGTTCCACACCGGTGGGGTTGCGGGTGACGACATTACCCAAGGTTTGCCGCGGATTCAGGAGCTGTTCGAAGCCCGCAATCCGAAAGGGCAAGCGGTCATCTCCGAGATCGACGGGGAAGTGATCGACATCCGCGAAGGCAAAGACCGCCGCGAAATCGAGGTGCGCGGCGAGGCGGAAAACAAGGTGTACGCCGTTCCGTACGGTTCCCGCATCAAAGTATCCGTGGGCACCAAGCTGAGTGCCGGCGACGAGCTCACCGAAGGTTCCGTTGACCCGAAAGAAATGCTGAAAGTACGCGGCCAGCGCGGTGTGTCCAACTACATCCTGCAAGAGGTGCAAAAAGTATACCGGATGCAGGGGGTAGAAATTAACGACAAGCACGTCGAGGTCATGATCCGTCAGATGCTGCGCAAGCTGCGCGTCATCGACAGCGGAGACACCGACCTGCTGCCGGGCTCCTACGTGGAAGTGCACGAGTTCGAGCAGGCAAACGCCAAGGTGCTCATGGAAGGCAAAACGCCTGCCGTGGGTCGTCCGGTCCTGTTGGGGATTACCAAGGCGTCGCTCGAAACCGACTCCTTCCTGTCGGCCGCATCCTTCCAGGAAACGACGCGCGTCCTCACCGACGCCGCGATCAAGGGCAAGGTGGACCGCCTGCTCGGCCTGAAGGAAAACGTCATTATCGGGAAACTGGTACCGGCCGGCACCGGCATGTCGCGTTACCGCAACATCAAGGTGTTGAGCCGCGCCGAACAGGAAGCGCAGGCCAACGGAGGTCAGGAACAGCTGGAAGCTGTTTCGGTAGAATAGACCGTGACGCAAGAAAGGTGCCCTTCCGCTCGGGAGGGCACCTTGTTTATCAAAAAAGTAAAGATCTGCGGATCATAGGCGTTGACATTCAATCACCCAACTGATATTATATTCAAGTGTGCCTGACATCTGTACTTTGGAGGATATGATTATCATGTCTTATGAAAAAGTAGAGCGGGCCAAGGAGCTGACTATCGGCATCAAGCAGACGATGAAAGCCGTGGAACACCAGCAGGTGGATACGGTCTTTATCGCCACAGACGCTGATCGCCGTCTGACCCAAAAGGTTGAGCTCCTTTGCAAAGAGAAGGGTGTGCCAGTCATCTACGTCGATTCCATGCGCCGCCTGGGCAAAGCGTGCGGAATCGAGGTGGGAGCGGCAACTGCCGCGATCAAGAAGAGTGGTTAACGATGTTTTTGTTGGCGATCCCTGTGGGTTGCTTGCAAAGACTTTCTATTTGACCCAAAAATGACTCACCTGGATCTGTGGTCTTGAGATTGGGTAATAAGAAGGGAGGTAACATCCATGCCTACAATGAACCAATTGGTGCGCAAAGGTCGCAAGGACAAGGTTGTGAAGTCGAAGTCCCCTGCTCTGCAAAAAGGGTACAACAGCTTCAAGAAAACCCAAACCAACCAAAGCTCTCCTCAAAAACGCGGTGTCTGCACTCGTGTGGGTACCATGACTCCGAAGAAGCCGAACTCCGCGCTGCGTAAATACGCGCGTGTGCGTTTGACCAACGGCATTGAGGTTACAGCTTACATTGGTGGTATTGGCCACAACCTGCAAGAACACAGCGTGGTTCTGGTTCGCGGCGGCCGTGTAAAAGACCTGCCGGGGGTTCGTTATCACATCGTCCGCGGTGCGCTTGACACTGCCGGTGTGAACAACCGCAAGCAAGGTCGTTCCAAATACGGTACCAAACGTCCGAAACCGGGCCAAGCTGCAGCGAAAAAATAACAATTATCGCCTGAGAGAAAAGGCGTGAGAAAAAATTAAACAGAAGGAGGGAATACGATGCCTCGTAAAGGTCCTGTAGCCCGTCGTGACGTGCTGCCTGATCCGATCTACAACAGCAAGCTGGTTACCCGACTGATCAACAAGCTGATGTACGACGGCAAGCGCGGTGTTGCGCAAAACATCCTGTACAATGCTTTCAAGATTGTTGAGGAGCGCACTGGTCGCAACCCGATGGAAGTATTCGAAGAAGCGCTGAAAAACATCATGCCCGTACTGGAAGTTAAAGCTCGCCGTGTCGGCGGTGCCAACTACCAAGTACCGGTTGAGGTGAAGCCGGAGCGCCGTACCACTCTCGGTCTGCGCTGGCTGGTAAACTACGCGCGTACCCGTGGTGAGAAAACCATGGAACAGCGTCTCGCTGCGGAAATCATCGACGCGGCTAACAACACTGGTGCAGCAGTGAAAAAGCGTGAGGACACGCACAAGATGGCTGAAGCAAACAAAGCGTTTGCACACTATCGCTGGTAGTATCCAAAGCGGGTGTCCGCTTTGGATACCCGTATATTCCCACACTCGAGTATGGAAGGAGCATACCACATGGCTCGCGAGTTCTCTCTGCCGAATACGCGAAACATCGGTATCATGGCTCACATCGATGCCGGTAAGACGACTACCACCGAGCGTATTCTTTTCTACACGGGTCGCGTTCACAAGATTGGTGAAACGCACGAAGGTGCGGCGACCATGGACTGGATGGAGCAAGAACAAGAGCGCGGTATCACCATCACTTCTGCTGCTACCACAGCGCAATGGAAAGGTCACCGCATCAACATCATCGACACGCCTGGTCACGTAGACTTCACTGTAGAGGTTGAACGTTCTCTTCGCGTACTCGATGGTGCTGTTACGGTGTTCGATGCGAAAGGTGGCGTAGAACCGCAGACGGAAACGGTATGGCGCCAAGCTGACCGTTACGGTGTACCTCGTATCTGCTACGTAAACAAAATGGACATCATCGGCGCCAACTTCGACATGTGCGTCGAGCAAATCAAGACCCGTCTGGGTGCAAATCCGGTTCCGATCCAATATCCGATCGGTGCGGAAGACCAGTTCGTCGGCATGGTTGACCTGATTACGATGAAGGCGATCATCTACACCGACGACCTGGGCAAAACCTCCGACGAGACGGAAATCCCTGCCGAGCTGAAAGACAAGTGCGAAGAGCTGCATATGCAACTTGTTGAGGCAGCTGCCGAGCAGGACGAAGAATTGATGATGAAGTATCTGGAAGGCGAAGAGCTGACTGTTGATGAAATCAAGGCGGCTCTGCGCAAAGGTACCATCGAGTGCAAAATCACTCCGGTACTGTGCGGTTCTTCCTACCGCAACAAAGGGGTTCAGCCGATGCTGGACGCAGTCGTAGCTTATCTGCCGTCCCCGGTTGACATCCCGGCGATCAAGGGCGTTCTGCCTGATTCCGAGGAAGAAGTGACCCGTCCGGCTGACGACAATGGTCCGTTCGCCGCTCTGGCGTTCAAGATCATGACCGACCCGTACGTGGGTAAACTGACCTTCTTCCGCGTGTACTCCGGCGTACTGAGCTCCGGTTCCTACGTGCTCAACTCCACCAAAGGCAAGCGCGAGCGCATCGGCCGTATCCTGCAGATGCACGCAAACCACCGCGAGGAAATCAGCCAGGTTTACTCCGGTGATATTGCCGCTGCCGTTGGTTTGAAAGACACGACGACCGGCGACACGCTCTGCGACGAGAAGGCACCGGTTATCCTGGAGTCCATGACCTTCCCAGAGCCGGTTATCTCCGTTGCGATCGAGCCGAAGTCCAAGGCAGACCAAGACAAAATGGGTATGGCGCTCGCCAAACTGGCAGAGGAAGACCCGACCTTCAAAACCTATACAAACGAAGAAACCGGTCAAACGATTATTGCCGGTATGGGTGAGCTCCACCTGGAGATCATCGTCGATCGCCTGAAGCGCGAATTCAAAGTGGATGCGAACGTAGGTGCACCTCAGGTTGCTTACCGCGAAACCTTCCGCGGCACCGCGAAAGTGGAAGGGAAATTCGTTCGTCAGTCCGGTGGCCGCGGTCAATACGGTCACGTTTGGGTGGAATTCTCTCCGCTCGAGCCGGGCAAAGGCTTCGAATTCGAGAACAAGATCGTCGGTGGCGTAGTGCCGAAGGAATACATTCCGGCGGTACAAGCAGGTATCGAAGAAGCGATGCAAAACGGTGTTCTTGCCGGATTCCCGCTCGTCGATATCAAAGCGACGCTGTTTGACGGTAGCTACCACGACGTCGACTCCTCCGAGATGGCGTTCAAAGTGGCTGGTTCTCTCGCGCTGAAAGAAGCGGCGAAGAAATGTAACGCGGTTCTTCTCGAGCCGATCATGAAAGTGGAAGTAACCGTGCCGGAAGAGTACATGGGTGACGTAATGGGTGACCTGAACTCCCGCCGCGGCCGCATCGAAGGTATGGAAGCTCGCGCAAACGCGCAAGTCATCCGCGCCATGGTGCCGCTGTCCGAGATGTTCGGCTACTCCACCGTACTGCGTTCCCGTACGCAAGGCCGCGGTACTTACTCCATGGTGATCGACCACTACGAAGAAGTACCGAAGTTCATTGCCGATGAAATCATCAAGAAGTCCAAAGGTGAATAATCGGTTGGACTGACTTTATCTTGAAACGAGAAAGGTTTACAATATTGAGGGGACAACCGTTGATAGGGTAAACCTTTCTTCACCCTATAAAACCCTTATCATTTAAGGAGGATTCAACTCTCATGGCAAAAGAAAAGTTCGAACGTACGAAACCGCACGTTAACATTGGTACGATCGGTCACGTTGACCACGGTAAAACCACTCTGACTGCTGCCATCACCACCGTTCTGGCTCAACAAGGTAAAGCCAAAGCTATGGCGTATGACAGCATCGACGCTGCTCCGGAAGAAAAAGAGCGCGGTATTACCATCAACACCGCTCACGTTGAGTATGAAACGGAAAACCGTCACTATGCTCACGTTGACTGCCCGGGCCACGCTGACTACGTGAAAAACATGATTACCGGTGCTGCTCAAATGGACGGCGCTATCTTGGTTGTGTCCGCTGCTGACGGTCCGATGCCGCAAACTCGCGAGCACATCCTGCTGTCCCGCCAAGTAGGCGTTCCGTACATCGTTGTATTCATGAACAAATGCGACATGGTTGACGACGAAGAGCTGCTGGAACTGGTTGAAATGGAAATTCGCGACCTGCTCTCCCAATACGAGTTCCCGGGCGACGAAATTCCGGTTATCAAAGGTTCCGCAAAAGAAGCTCTGGACAACCCGTCTGGCGAATGGGCTAAGAAAATCCTCGAACTGATGGAAGCTGTAGACAACTACATTCCGACTCCGGAACGCGCTACCGACAAACCGTTCCTGATGCCGGTTGAGGACGTATTCACCATTACCGGTCGTGGTACTGTTGCTACCGGTCGTGTAGAGCGCGGTACTGTTAAAGTGGGTGACCCTGTAGAAATCGTGGGTCTGGCTGAAGAAACCAAATCCACTACCGTAACCGGCGTGGAAATGTTCCGCAAACTGCTGGATCAAGCTGAAGCGGGTGACAACATCGGTGCCCTGCTGCGCGGTGTTGAGCGTAAAGACATCGAGCGCGGTCAAGTTCTGGCTAAACCGGGTTCCGTTACTCCGCACACCAAATTCAAAGCGGAAGTATACGTTCTGTCCAAAGAAGAGGGCGGCCGTCACACTCCGTTCTTCTCCAACTACCGTCCGCAATTCTACTTCCGCACCACTGACGTTACCGGTATCATCCAACTGCCGGAAGGCGTTGAAATGGTAATGCCGGGCGACAACACCGAGTTCACCGTTGAACTGATCGCACCGGTTGCGATGGAGCAAGGTACTCGCTTCGCTATCCGCGAAGGTGGCCGTACCGTTGGTGCTGGCGTAGTATCCTCCATCATCGAGTAATTCCACTCACAAACAAACCCGACAGCGTAGGCTGTCGGGTTTTTTCATTTACCTAACAACACAAGACGACGCAAGCGTATGAGCATTTGCTACGCTTGTTTGTCGTCTGGTTCCCATTGATTGACCATGTGGTAGGCTGTCAGTCTGAGGCGTTCGAAAATGTGATGGCGCACCTCTCCTTCCAGACCAATGCGATCCATCGCTTCGCTCATGCAGGCGAGCCACGCCTCCGCCCGCTTCGGCGTAATCGGAAAGCGCATGTGGCGGGCGCGCATCATCGGATGGCCGTATCGGTCGCTGTACAGCGTCGGCCCCCCGAGAAACTGGGTCAGAAACATATACTGCTTTTCCTTGATCTCGGTAAAGTCCTCCGGAAACAGGGGGGCCAGATCGGGATGCTCCTTGACCAAATCGTAAAACGTATCCACCAGGCGGGACAGCGTTTCCGCTCCGCCGATCAGCTCATAAGGTGTCTGTAACGGTTGGAACATCGGATTACCTCCTTTGCGTGTTGCCGTTCAAGATGGCAGCAGCACACATGCGTGTACATCCTTCAGTATAACGCGTTTCCTCAATAAATAAAGAAGAGGGAGCACATGAGCAGCCAAATCCGAATTGCCCTTCTTAGTTTTATAGGAGTTTCAATCCCTTTCGCTCTGCCGGATTCTCCAATCCAGATTGCCCCTAATAACAGGACGGCACCGACAAGCTGCTGCACGGTCATCTGCTCACCGATAACCAGCGCCGAGATCACTAAAGACGTGAGGGGGGCGATGTAGCTCAATACAGCGATGCTTTGGCCGTGCAGTCCTTTCATTCCGGCAAAGAAAAAATAAAAACCGATCCCGCCATGGACGATGCTGAATTTCATTTGCCAGCCGATCCCGCTTGCAATCGCACGGGGACTTTGGGTAAGATAGGCAAAGTGAGCCGCTCTCCGGGCTCACATGGTACGAGAATGCATCGGCACGCAGGTGGAAGCGGGGGAACAGCAGGAAAACCCTTGTGCAGCAAGAAAAAACTTGCGTTGCCCAGTGCATTTTAGTACAATATTGAATGTTGGTCATGGACTTGCGATGATGTGGGAGGTTGCTGACACACCCGGCCCCTTTGCCATGACCGGGGTGCAGGATATTTCCACGGAGAAATGTCCGTTTATAAAATGGGCGAAAAAGGAGGGACTAAAATGGCAAAACAAAAGATTCGTATTCGTTTAAAGGCGTACGATCACAAAATCCTCGATCAGTCTGCTGAGAAAATCGTAGACACCGCGAAGCGTTCCGGTGCCAGCGTATCCGGTCCGATTCCGCTTCCGACGGAAAAAGCAGTGTACACGATTCTCCGCGCTGTTCACAAGTACAAAGACTCTCGTGAACAGTTTGAAATGCGTACGCACAAGCGTTTGATCGACATTCTGAATCCGACGCCGCAAACGGTTGATGCGCTGATGCGCCTGGATCTGCCGTCCGGTGTGGATATCGAGATCAAACTGTAAGGTAGTAAATGTGATACACGCGCGGGCGTTGTCTTAACGAACGCGAAATACCAAGTCTTCAAACCCCGTAAACGGCACCCCTGCGCATCGGCAGGGACTTGATACAACATGATTGTTTTTTTGGAGATAAGTACAGGAGGTGGCACACATGACCAAAGGAATCTTAGGGAAAAAACTTGGCATGACGCAAGTTTTTAGTCCGAACGGAGCAGCAATCGCTGTTACGGTTATCGAAGCTGGTCCTTGCGTCGTTCTGCAAAAGAAGGATCAAGAGAACGATGGCTATGAAGCGATCCAACTCGGCTTCGAAGACAAGAAAGAACAGCGTGCGAATAAACCGGAAAAAGGACATGCAGCGAAAGCAAACACTGCACCTAAGCGCTTCATTCGCGAAATTCGCGGAGTAAACCTCGCAGATTACGAGGTTGGTCAAGAACTGAAAGCTGACATTTTTGCCGAAGGAGAATTCGTAGACGTTGCCGGAGTAACCAAAGGGAAAGGTTTCCAAGGTGCCATCAAGCGCCACAACCAAGCCCGCGGTCCGATGTCTCACGGTTCCCGTTACCATCGTGGACCTGGTTCCCTCGGTGCGATCGCTCCGAACCGCGTATTCAAGGGTCAAACCCTGCCGGGTCAAATGGGTGGCGACAACGTAACCATCCAAAACCTGGAGATCGTTAAGGTAGATGCGGATCGCAACCTGATTCTGGTTAAAGGCTCCGTGCCTGGCCCGAAAAACAGCTACGTTGTAGTATCCACGGCAGTCAAGAAGAACAAGTAAGGAAAGGAGGAACTGACATGCCAAAAGTAGCTCTTTACAACCAAGCTGGTTCTCAAGTGGGCGAAATCGAGCTGGCTGATAGCGTGTTCGGCATCGAGCCCAACAACGCTGTGCTCTTCGACGCAATCGTGATGCAGCAAGCTTCCCAACGCCAGGGCACTCACGATGTGAAGAACCGTTCTGAAGTAAGAGGTGGTGGCCGCAAACCGTGGCGCCAAAAAGGTACAGGCCGTGCACGCCAAGGTTCCATTCGCGCTCCGCAATGGAAAGGCGGCGGTGTTGTGTTTGGTCCGACTCCGCGTAAATACGGCTACAAACTGAATCGCAAAGTTCGTCGTCTGGCGCTGAAATCCGCGCTGTCCGCGAAAGTGCAAAACAACGAACTGCTGGTTCTGGACGCGCTGAATATCCCGGCTCCGAAAACCAAGGATATGAAGGCTGTCCTGAACAACCTGAAAGTAGATCGCAAAGTGCTGATCGTAACCTCCGAATTCGATCAAAACGTAGCGCTCTCTTCCCGCAACATCCCGGGTGCGAAGTTCGTAGATGCTGCTGGCATTAACGTTCTCGACCTGGTGGCGCACGATAAAGTAATCGTAACGAAAGATGCGGTTGCGAAAGTAGAGGAGGTGCTCGCCTAATGAAGAGCCTTCACGACATCATCAAGCGCCCTGTCATTACGGAGCGCACCACCGACATGATGGCTGAGAAGAAGTACGTTTTTGAAGTACCTCTCAAAGCGAACAAAACCGAGATCAAGCAAGCGGTGGAGAAAGTGTTTGGCGTGAAAGTTGCGGCAGTCAACACCATGCGTGTTCCTGCGAAACCGAAGCGCTATGGCAAATACTCCGGTTACACCTCCGAGTGGAAAAAGGCGATCGTTAAGCTGACTGAAGACAGCAAAGAGCTGACGTTCTACGAAGGTGTATAACCCCGACGGCTACAGAAAAGGAGGGAATTTACATGGGTATCAAAAAGTTTAAACCGACTTCTCCTGGTCGTCGCCAAATGACGGTTTCTACTTTCGAGGAGATCACCAAGTCGACTCCTGAAAAATCCCTGTTGGCGCCCCTGACCAAAAAAGCAGGCCGCAACAACCAAGGGAAAATCACCGTTCGTCATCAAGGTGGCGGTCATAAACGCAAATATCGCATCATCGACTTCAAACGCAACAAAGACGGCATCGTAGGCCGTGTAGCTTCCATCGAGTACGACCCGAACCGTTCTGCCAATATCGCGCTGATCAACTACCTGGACGGTGAAAAGCGCTACATCATCGCGCCGCTGGGTCTGAAAGTAGGCGACGAGATCATCTCCGGTCCGGATGCCGACATCAAAATCGGTAACGCTCTGCCGCTGGAAAACATTCCGGTTGGTACGACGATCCACAACATCGAGCTGAAACCTGGCAAAGGCGGCCAACTGGTTCGTGCAGCCGGCGCATCCGCTCAACTGCTCGGCCGTGACGGCGAATTCGTTATCGTACGTCTCTCTTCCGGTGAGACTCGCCGCATTCACAACAACTGCCGCGCAACCATCGGTCAAGTCGGCAACCTCGACCATGAGCTGATCAACATCGGTAAAGCAGGTCGTGCCCGCTGGCTGGGTATCCGTCCGACTGTTCGCGGTAGCGTAATGAACCCGAACGATCACCCGCACGGTGGTGGTGAAGGTCGCGCTCCGATCGGTCGCAAAGCACCTGTTACTCCTTGGGGTAAACCTACTCTGGGTCTCAAAACCCGCAAGAAGAAAAACAAATCCGATCAGTACATTATTCGCCGCCGCAAGAAGTAAGGTCGGCTTTAGACAATTAACCGAACGCCTTTGGCGAAGGGAGGTTCACTTATGGGACGCAGCTTGAAGAAAGGTCCTTTCGTGGATGACCACTTGATGAAAAAAGTTGTTGAGCTGAACGAGAAAAACGAGAAGCGCGTGATTAAAACCTGGTCTCGCCGTTCGACCATCTTCCCGGATTTCGTCGGACACACGTTTGCCGTGTACGATGGCCGCAAGCATGTACCGGTATACGTAACGGAAGACATGGTTGGTCATAAACTGGGTGAATTTGCACCAACTCGTACCTTCAAGGGTCACGTCGACAACGACAAGAAATCCAAGAAGCGCTAATTTTCTCTTGACAGAGAGGAGGTACAAAGATGGAAGCTAAAGCAGTTGCTCGCTATATTCGCATCGCTCCTCGTAAAGTTCGCCTGGTGGTTGACTTGATTCGAGGCAAGCAGGTGGGGGAAGCACTGGCGATCCTGAAGCACACGCCGAAAGCAGCTTCTCCTGTTGTTGAGAAACTCCTGAAATCGGCTATCGCCAACGCTGAGCACAACTACGAGATGGACCCGAACAATCTGGTAGTTGGCAAGATCTTCGTTGACCAAGGTCCAACCTTGAAACGGTTCCGTCCGCGTGCTCAGGGCCGTGCTACCCGCATCAACAAACGCACGAGCCACATCACTGTCGTACTAAACGAGAAATAAGGAGGGATTACGTGTGGGTCAAAAGGTAAGCCCGGTTGGTCTTCGCATTGGCATTATTCGCGACTGGGAGTCCAAATGGTACGCTGACAAGGACTTCGCTACGCTCTTGCACGAAGACCTGAAAATCCGCAAATACATTAAAGGGCGTCTGAAAGATGCTGCTGTATCCACCATTGAAATCGAACGCGCAGCGAACCGCGTGAACGTAACGATTCACACCGCTAAGCCTGGCATGGTAATCGGTAAAGGCGGTGCAGAAGTTGAAGTGCTGCGCAAAGAGCTGTCGAAAATGATCGACCCTCGCAAGCGCGTTCACATCAACATCAACGAAGTGAAAAAACCGGATCTGGATGCTACCCTGGTAGCTGAAAATATCGCTCGTCAACTGGAAAACCGCATTTCTTTCCGTCGCGCGCAAAAGCAAGCCATCTCCCGCACCATGCGTGCAGGCGCGAAAGGGATCAAAACACTGGTCAGCGGTCGTCTTGGCGGTGCTGACATCGCACGTTCCGAAGGTTACAGCGAAGGTACCGTTCCGCTTCACACGCTGCGCGCTGACATTGACTACGGCACGGCTGAAGCTCACACCACCTATGGTCGTATCGGCGTAAAAGTGTGGATCTATCGCGGAGAAGTCCTTCCGACGAAAAAGAACGCCGCTACTGAGGAAGGAGGCAAGTAATCATGTTGATGCCGAAACGCGTGAAACACCGCAAACAACATCGTGGTAAATTGCACGGTAACGCAAAAGGCGGAACCACGGTTACATTCGGTGAATACGGTCTGCAAGCTCTGGAGCCGGCATGGGTGACCAACCGTCAAATCGAGGCTGCCCGTATCGCGATGACTCGTTACATCCGCCGTGGCGGTAAAGTATGGATCAAAATCTTCCCTGACAAGCCAGTAACGCAAAAGCCGCTGGAAGTACGGATGGGTTCCGGTAAAGGTTCTCCTGAGCACTGGGTAGCGGTAGTGAAGCCTGGCAAGATCATGTTCGAACTTGCCGGCGTACCTGAAGAAACCGCTCGCGAAGCAATGCGCTTGGCTATGCACAAACTGCCGATCAAGTGCAAGTTCGTGAAGCGTGAAGAAGTGGGTGGTGACGCACATGAAGGCTAATGAGTTCCGCAATTTGACCACTGCCGAGATCGAACAAAGCATTGCCTCTTTGAAAGAAGAATTGTTCAACCTTCGTTTCCAGTTGGCTACCGGTCAACTCGAAAACACAGCTCGCATCAAGCAAGTACGTAAGGATATCGCTCGTGCGAAAACCATCCTGCGCCAAAGAGAATTGGGAATCGGCTAAGAAAGGAAGGAGGTTTGAACAATGACCGCACAACGCAATATGCGTAGAACGATGGTAGGTCGTGTCGTTTCCGACAAAATGGATAAAACCATTGTGGTTTTGGTTGAGACCTACAAAAAGCACCCGCTGTACGGCAAGCGCGTGAAATACTCCAAAAAGTTCAAGGCTCACGACGAGAACAACACGGCAAAAGTGGGCGACATCGTGGAAATCATGGAAACTCGTCCGCTGTCCAAAGACAAGCGCTTCCGCTTGGTACGCATCGTCGAAGAGGCAGTAATTGTATAAGCTAGATTTTCGGGTAAACACATCCGAAAGGAGGAACAGTAAATGATCCAAACTCAGACGAGATTGGCTGTTGCTGACAACTCCGGTGCAAAAGAACTCATGTGCATCAAGGTTCTGGGTGGTTCCGGTCGCAAAACGGCGAACATCGGTGACGTAATCGTGTGCTCCGTTAAATCCGCTACACCCGGCGGCGTTGTCAAGAAAGGTCAAGTAGTAAAAGCGGTTGTGGTACGCAGCGTACGTGGCGTTCGCCGTCCGGACGGTTCCTACATCCGTTTTGACGAAAATGCAGCGGTTATCATCCGTGATGACAAATCTCCTCGCGGAACCCGTATCTTTGGACCGGTTGCTCGTGAACTCCGCGAGAAAGATTTCATGAAGATCATCTCTCTGGCTCCAGAGGTTATCTAATCTGAACGGAAATACTCAGGTAGTTTGTTCGATAGGAGGTGCACCACGCGATGCACGTAAAGAAAGGCGATACTGTCATCGTAATTGCGGGCAAAGACAAAGGCAAAAAAGGTCGCGTTCTCGCTGCATATCCGAAGAAAGAGCGCGTTCTGGTTGAAGGTATCAACCTCGTGAAAAAACACACCCGTCCGTCTCAAACCAATCCGCAAGGCGGCATTGTAACTCAAGAAGCTCCGATTCACGTTTCCAACGTATCTCTGATCGATCCGAAGTCTGGCAAACCTACTCGCATCGGTTACAAGGTACTGGAAAACGGCAAAAAAGTTCGGTACGCGAAAAAATCTGGCGAAGTTATCGACAAGTAGTCAGATCGGAAAGGAGGATGTCCTAGATGGCAGCAAGATTGAAAGAAAAATACCTGAAAGAAATCGTGCCTGGCCTGATGAGCAAGTTTAACTACTCGTCCGTCATGCAGGTTCCGAAAGTGGAAAAAGTAATCATCAACATGGGCGTGGGTGAAGCGGTAGGCAACGCCAAGGCGCTGGATTCCGCAGTAGAAGACCTGCAAACCATCGCTGGTCAAAAACCGGTTGTAACCCGTGCGAAAAAATCCATCGCCGGTTTCAAACTGCGTGAAGGCATGGCAATCGGCGCGAAAGTAACTCTGCGCGGCGAACGCATGTATCACTTCCTCGACAAACTGATGAACGTTGCACTTCCGCGCGTGCGCGACTTCCGCGGCGTTTCCTCCAAAGCGTTTGACGGTCGCGGCAACTACACCCTCGGTCTGAAAGAACAGCTGATCTTCCCGGAGATCGAGTACGACAAGATCGACAAGGTACGCGGGATGGACATCGTCATCGTCACTTCCGCCAAAACGGACGAAGAGGCACGTGAACTGCTGACTCAAATGGGTATGCCATTCCGTAAATAAACCCCATCGTAAGGAGGGAAGAATGTGGCAAAGAAATCGATGATCGTCAAGCAACAACGGAAACCGAAATTTAAGGTTCGCGCTTACACCCGTTGCGAGCGCTGCGGCCGTCCTCACTCCGTGTTGCGCAAATTCAAGCTCTGCCGTATTTGCTTCCGTGAACTTGCTTACAAAGGCCAAATCCCTGGCGTGAAAAAAGCAAGCTGGTAATTTGAAACGGGAAGGAGGTTCTCTCTCATGGTTATGACTGATCCAATCGCTGATATGCTTACCCGCATTCGCAATGCCAACATGGTTCGCCACGAGAAAGTGGAAATTCCGGCGTCCACCATCAAGAAGGAAATCGCTCGCATCCTGAAAGAAGAAGGATTCATTCGCGATGCGGAATTCATTGAAGACAACAAACAAGGGATTATCCGTGTGTTCCTGAAATACGGCCCGAACAACGAGCGCGTTATCACTGGTCTGAAGCGTATCTCCAAACCGGGTCTGCGCGTGTACGCGAAAAGCAACGAGATCCCGAAAGTTCTCGGCGGTCTGGGTATTGCCCTGATCTCCACCTCTGCCGGCGTGATGACCGACAAACAAGCACGTCAAGCACACGTGGGTGGCGAGGTTCTCGCTTACGTTTGGTAATTACTGATTGAAAAGCACAGGAGGTGCACCACATGTCTCGTGTCGGTAAAAAACCGATCGTGGTCCCTGCAGGCGTTACCCTCACTCTGAACGGTTCCGAGCTGACGGTAAAGGGCCCTAAGGGTACACTTGTTCGTAAATTCCATCCAGATATGAAAATTAACATCAACGATAATGAAGTTATCGTTGAACGTCCTAGCGACAACAAACTGCACCGTTCCCTGCACGGTACGACGCGTGCACTGATCGCCAACATGGTAACGGGCGTATCCGAAGGCTTCTCCCGTACGCTGGAGCTGGTGGGTGTCGGTTACCGTGCCGCGAAGTCCGGCAAGGGCGTAACTCTTTCTCTCGGTTTCTCCCATCCGGTAGAGATCACTCCTGAAGAGGGGATCGAAATCGAAGTACCGAACCAAACCACGCTGGTGGTAAAAGGCATCGACAAGGAGCGCGTAGGCCAAGTTGCTGCCGAAATCCGCTCGATCCGCAAACCTGAACCGTACAAAGGCAAAGGGATCAAGTACAGCGATGAAGTGGTTCGCCGCAAAGAAGGCAAAAAGGGTAAATAAGCTTCGTAGTTTCATGAGAAGGGAGGCCGCGTAATGTTTACGAAACCTGATAAAAACAAAGCTCGGAAAAAACGCCATCTGCGTATCCGCAAGCGCGTCGTAGGTTCTGCTGCACGTCCGCGCCTGAACGTATTCCGTTCTTCCAAGCACATCTACGCTCAACTGATTGACGATGTGGCCGGTCACACACTGGCAGCTGCATCCTCGCTGGATAAAGAGCTGGGCCTGAAAAACGGCGCAAACGTGGAAGCTGCTGCAGCAGTTGGCGCGCTGATCGCAAAACGCGCTAAGGAAAAAGGCCTGACCGAAGTGGTCTTTGACCGTGGCGGTTACATCTATCATGGACGCATCAAAGCACTGGCAGAAGCAGCTCGCGAAGCTGGCCTGCAATTCTAACAACAAGGAGGGTAAGGAATGCGTATCGACCCTAGCAAATTAGAGCTGGAAGAAAAAGTAGTCGCCGTTAACCGCGTTGCGAAAACGGTTAAGGGTGGCCGTCGCATGAGCTTCAGCGCCCTGGTTGTTGTCGGCGACCGCAACGGTCATGTAGGCGCCGGTATGGGGAAAGCGCAAGAAGTTCCGGACGCCATTCGCAAGGCGATTGAAGACGCTAAGAAAAAACTGATCCGCGTACCGCTGAAAGGAACGACGATTCCGCACGAAGTCCTGTGCCATTTCGGCTCCGGCAAAGTGCTGATCAAGCCGGCTTCCGAGGGTACCGGAGTTATCGCCGGCGGTCCTGTCCGCGCGGTACTGGAGCTTGCTGGTGTAGGCGATGTATTGAGCAAGTCTCTCGGTTCCAACAACCCCATCAACATGGTCAACGCTACGCTGGAAGGCCTCAGCCGCCTGAAAACAGCGGAAGAAGTCGCAAAACTGCGCGGTAAGACTGTTGACGAGTTGCTGGGTTAATAAGGAGGGAATGAACATGGCAAAACTGCAAATCACCCTCAAGCGCAGTCTGATCGGACGCACCGTCGATCAAAAGGATACCGTCAAAGCACTGGGTCTCCGCAAAATTCACCAAACTGTTGTGAAGGAAGACAATCCGGCAATCCGCGGGATGATCTTCAAAGTGAAGCACCTGGTTGAAGTAAAAGAAGTAGAAGCGTAATCACCATTTTTAAAAGGTTAGGAGGTGCAAGGAATGAAATTGCATGAACTGAAACCTGCAGAAGGATCCCGTCACACTCGTAAACGCGTCGGTCGCGGTATCGGTAGCGGTACCGGCAAAACCGCCGGCAAAGGTCACAAAGGTCAAAACGCTCGTTCCGGCGGTGGTGTTCGCCCTGGTTTCGAGGGTGGTCAAAACCCGCTGTACCGTCGTCTGCCTAAGCGCGGTTTCACCAACATCAATCGCAAGGAATACGCGATTGTGAGCCTGGACGCGCTGAACCGTTTTGAAGAAGGCACTGTGGTGACGCCTGAACTGCTGAAAGAAACTGGCGTTATTTCCGCTCTGCGTGACGGTGTAAAAGTTCTTGCCAACGGCGAACTGAACGTGAAGCTGACCGTAAAAGCTCACAAGTTCTCCGCTGCAGCTGCTGAGAAGATCGCTCAAGTCGGTGGAACAGCCGAGGTGATCTAATGTTAGCCTCGCTCACTAACATTTTTAAGATAGGCGACCTGCGTCGTAAGGTTCTGTTTACACTGATGATGCTGGTCGTCTTCCGAATCGGGAGCTTCGTTCCTGTCCCCAACGTGAATGTCGAGTTGTTTCAGCAGAACACGAACCACCTGCTGGGGTTGTTGAACACCTTCTCCGGCGGGGCGCTGCAAAACTTCTCGATTTTTGCGATGGGGATCATGCCGTACATCACGGCATCGATCATCATGCAGCTCCTGTCCATGGATGTGGTGCCGAAGTTTACGCAGTGGGCCCGTGAAGGGGAAGTGGGCCGCCGCAAGATTGCGACGGTGACCCGTTACTTCACGGTGGTCCTCGCCCTCATCCAATCGGTGGGGATGACCATCGGTTTTAACAACATGGCGCCTGGTTTGCTGAATGACACGTCCATTGGCAGTTATGCATTGATTGCCATCACCCTTACAGCAGGGACTGCATTTTTGATGTGGATGGGCGAACAAATTACGGAGAAAGGGATCGGCAACGGGATTTCGATCATCATCGTGGCCGGGATCGTGGCCAACATCCCGACCGGCGTCACGACGATTTACACGTCCCAGTTCAGCGATCCAAGCCAAAATTTGTTCTTTAGTATCGTGAAGGTACTGCTCATTCTGCTGGTGATCATCGCCATTATCGTCGGGGTCATTTTCATGCAGCAAGGTGTGCGCAAGATTCCGGTACAGTACGCCAAACGCGTGGTCGGCCGCAAAATGTACGGTGGTCAATCCACGCACATCCCGCTGAAGATTAACTCGGCCGGTGTGATTCCGGTAATCTTCGCCGTCTCGCTGGTGATTTTCCCCTCAACCATTGCACAGTTCTGGGTGGATCCATCCGGAACGGGAATCGCCAACTGGATTTACACGCATTTCCAACCCAGCGCACCGTTTGGGATGACGCTCTACGCGTTCTTGATCATCGGGTTCACCTACTTCTACACCTTTGTACAGATTAATCCTGTACAACTGGCGGAGAACATGAAGAAAAATGGCGGTTACATTCCTGGTATCCGACCCGGTAAAAACACTGAGGTGTACATTACCCGTACGTTGAACCGTTTGACACTGGCGGGCGCTCTGTTC
The DNA here is from genome assembly GCF_018195675.1 of Brevibacillus sp. NL20B1. Taxonomy (NCBI): domain Bacteria; kingdom Bacillati; phylum Bacillota; class Bacilli; order Caryophanales; family Paenibacillaceae; genus Brevibacillus; species Brevibacillus sp. NL20B1. The sequence goes on along the minus strand of NZ_JAGTPT010000029.1, from coordinate 14,729 downwards.
CTGATGGTGATTTCCATCATGCCATTCTTCTTCAGCAAGCTGGCGAACCTGCCGCAGTCGATTTACATCGGCGGTACGTCGCTGCTGATCGTGATCGGGGTTGCACTCGATACGATGAAGCAGATCGAAAGCCAGATGATCAAGCGCCACTACCAAGGGTTCATCAAGTAACCGAGGTGTTGAAAAGCTTTCTTCAGCCCGATTGGTGTCTGCGTGATGCCGCGTTGAAGCTTTTTGCACGGGACGGAGGGAATGGACGTGAATATAATTCTGATGGGTTTGCCTGGGGCCGGTAAAGGTACGCAGGCGGAACGAATCGTAAAAGAGTTTGGCATCCCGCACATCTCGACTGGCGACATGTTCCGGGCAGCGGTCAAAAACGAGACGCCGCTCGGACTTGAAGCCAAATCCTACATGGATAAAGGGCTGCTCGTCCCCGATGAGATCGTCATCGGGATCGTGCGGGAGCGCCTGGCAATGGATGATTGTGCAAAGGGATTCCTGCTCGACGGGTTTCCGCGCACAGTGCCGCAGGCGGAGGCATTGACGGCTACTTTGAAGGAGCTGGGCCGCGAGATCGACCATGTGATCAATATCAACGTTCGCCGGGAGTTGCTGATCGAACGTCTGACCGGTCGCTGGATCTGCCCGATTTGCGGAGCGAGCTACCACACGCTGTTCAATCCGCCAAAGGAAGCAGGCGTGTGCGACAAGGATGGCGGCAAGCTGTTCCAACGCGATGACGACAAGCCGGAAGTGGTGGCACAGCGCCTCGATGTCAACATCGCCCAAACACAACCGCTCATCGACTACTACGTTGAGCAAGGCCTCCTGCGAAACATCAATGGTGAACAGGATATCCAGGTCGTATTCGCGGAAATTACGTCTGTGTTGCGAGGGTAAGAGAGCATGATCATCCTGAAGTCGAAAGCAGAGCTTGAGGTTATGCGCGAAGCTGGTCGGATCGTCGCACTCACCCATCAAGAGCTGGCCAAGGCCATCAAGCCTGGCGTGACGACAAAGCAACTGGACGAACTCGCCGAAACCTTTATCCGCAGCATGGGAGCCATTCCATCGTTCAAAGGCTACGGTGGCTTTCCAGGAAGTATCTGTACTTCAGTCAATGAAGAACTCGTACACGGGATCCCAGGAAAACGGACGTTGCAAGAAGGAGACATCATCAGCATCGACATCGGTGCCCAGTTCCAAGGGTATCATGGAGACTCCGCTTGGACGTATCCGGTCGGCAACATTTCGGAAGAAGATCAGCGTTTGCTGCGAGTGACGGAAGAGTCGCTGTACAAAGGGCTGGAGAAAGCCATGCCTGGTGCGCGGCTGTCTGACATTTCCCACGCGATACAGATCCACGCAGAGGCTGCCGGCTTCACGCTCGTTCGCGAGTATGTGGGGCATGGGATCGGGCAAAACTTGCACGAAGACCCTCAGGTTCCCAACTACGGTCCGCCTGGACGCGGTCCACGGTTGAAACCGGGAATGGTGTTGGCAGTCGAACCAATGGTCAACGCCGGCGAACGTTATGTCCGCACTTTGGAGGACAATTGGACGGTTGTGACAGTGGATCGAAAGAATTGTGCTCATTTTGAACACACCATCGCGATAACGGAAGAAGGCTATGAGATTTTAACGCGGGCGTAGCCGATGCCCAGCTTCGCTTCGGAATTGTCGTCCAACGTGTCGACGTTAAGTTCGTTGTGTGAGCCAAACGCAAAAACTCATGGTCTGACTGAAGACAGAGGAAAGGAGAGCTTGCCATGGCAAAAGACGATGTGATTGAAGTGGAAGGTACGGTAATCGAGCCTTTGCCGAATGCGATGTTTCGGGTAGAATTAGAGAATGGGCACAAGGTGCTCGCTCACGTCTCCGGAAAGATTCGCATGCACTTTATCCGCATTCTGCCTGGGGATAAGGTAACGGTTGAACTGTCGCCGTACGACTTGACACGCGGACGCATTACGTACCGCTACAAATAAGCGAAACCCCTAGAAGAGGGAGGCAAGAACCATGAAAGTGAGACCTTCGGTTAAACCGATTTGCGAAAAGTGCAAGGTTATCCGTCGGAAAGGCAACGTAATGGTTATTTGTGAAAATCCTAAGCATAAGCAAAAACAAGGGTAATCAAGGAGGTGCTTTTAACACATGGCACGTATTGCAGGCGTTGACTTGCCTCGCGAAAAGCGCGTGGAAATCGCTCTTACCTATATCTTTGGTATTGGCCGTCCCACGTCCCAAAAAATTCTGGCCGCTACTGGCGTAAATCCGGATACTCGCGTTCGTGACCTGACCGAAGAAGAAGTCAGCAAACTGCGCGATTACATCGACAAGAACCTGAAAGTGGAAGGCGACCTTCGCCGTGAGGTCTCCCTGCACATCAAGCGTCTGATGGAAATCGGTTGCTACCGCGGCATCCGTCACCGCCGTGGCCTGCCGGTTCGCGGTCAACGCACGAAAACCAACGCTCGTACGCGCAAAGGCCCGCGCCGTACTGTAGCGAACAAGAAGAAGTAAAGGAGGGTAATTGGACATGGCGAAAAGAAAACAAGCGACTGCTACTCGTACCCGTCGTCGTGATCGCAAAAACGTGGAAGTCGGCGTAGCACACATCCGCTCCACGTTTAACAACACGATCGTAACCATCACTGATCCGCACGGCAACGCAATTTCCTGGTCCAGTGCTGGTGCCCTCGGCTTCAAGGGCTCCCGCAAGAGCACGCCGTTCGCTGCGCAAATGGCTGCTGAAGCCGCTGCGCGCGCAGCAATGGAGCACGGCATGCGTTCTTGCGAAGTGCTGGTAAAAGGACCGGGCGCAGGCCGTGAAGCTGCGATCCGTTCCCTGCAAGCAGCAGGTCTGGAAGTAAACATGATCAAAGACGTGACACCGATTCCGCACAACGGTTGCCGTCCGCCAAAACGTCGCCGCGTGTAACGGGTTTATATCGTTCAGAACATGTCCATACTAGAATGGTAAATTCTGATTCAATGGCTTGTCATGCACGCAAACGGTAAACCGCCGGGGAAATTCCTGAGTGGGCTGGATCAGCCCACCCAAGAATTTCGACGTTTTGAAGGAGGGTTTGTTTAATGATAGAAATAGAAAAACCGAAAATCGAGGTTGTGGAAGTAAGCGACGACAACTCGTACGGGAAGTTCGTTGTTGAACCTCTGGAGCGCGGATACGGTACCACTCTTGGCAACTCGCTGAGACGGATTCTCCTCTCGTCTTTGCCAGGCGCGGCAGTGCGCACCGTTCAAATTGACGGGGTCCTTCACGAGTTCTCTACGGTTGAAGGCGTTGTGGAAGATGTGACGGAAATTATCCTGAACATCAAGGGCCTGGCACTGAAGATTCATTCCGATGAAGAAAAAGTCATCGAGATTGACGCAGAGGGCGAAGGCGTCGTCAAAGCGGGAGATATCCGCGCCGACAGCGATGTGGAGATCTTGAACCCTGATCTTCACATTGCAACGTTAGCAAATGGCGGTCGTCTGCATATTCGTATGACAGCTGGACGTGGACGTGGATATGTTCAAGCAGATGGTAACAAATCGGAAGACCAACCGATCGGTGTGATTCCGATTGATTCGATTTATACGCCGATCAAGCGTGTCAACTATCAAGTGGAAAATACCCGCGTCGGGCAAATGACCAACTATGACAAGTTGACGCTTGAAGTATGGACAAACGGCAGCATCAGTCCGGAAGAAGCCGTTAGTCTCGGCGCCAAAATCATGACGGAGCATCTCAACCTGTTTGTCGGCTTGACCGATGAGGCGAAAGATGCGGAAATCATGGTGGAAAAGGAAGAGGACAAGAAGGAGAAAGTGCTCGAGATGACCATCGAAGAGCTCGACCTCTCTGTCCGTTCCTACAACTGCTTGAAGCGTGCCGGTATCAATACCGTGCAAGAGCTGACGCAGAAGACCGAAGAGGACATGATGAAAGTGCGCAACCTGGGCCGCAAATCCCTGGAAGAAGTGCAGGAAAAGTTGGCTGAGTTGGGCTTGTCCCTGCGCAGCGACGACTAGGGCAGGCTGAATGCGCCTGAACTCCGTCCTCACGGGTATTCCCTCTGGAGAGGGGATTTCAGATCTGGCTCGCGAAAGCCACAGCTGAGCGATGTCAGTGTGAAAAAGGAGGTAAGAACATGGCATACCGTAAATTGGGTCGTCGTAGCGCGGCGCGCAAAGCGCTGTTCCGCGACTTGGTAACCGACCTGATCATTAACGAGCGCATTGAAACTACTGAGATGAAGGCGAAAGAACTGCGCTCCATCGCTGAGCAAATGATTACGCTGGCCAAGCGCGGTGACCTGCATGCTCGCCGTCAAGTCGCTGCTTTCGTTCGCAAGGAAGTAGCGAATGAAGAAGGCCGCGATGCGGTTCAAAAGCTGTTCGATGAGATCGCGCCTCGTTACAAAGAGCGCAACGGCGGTTACACCCGTATTCTGAAGACAGGTCCTCGCCGCGGCGACGCAGCACCGATGGCGTACATCGAATTCGTGTAATAACACAGATTGATTGTGAAAAAGGGTGGGGACAGACTCTGGTCTTAGGCTGGACTCTGATTCATGCCCTTTTTTCTTTTCTTGTTCAATTCCCTGTCCAAGGCTGGGAGGATGTGAGCGCCTCATGAAGGAGGAACAACTGCTGGCTTTCCAGGGCGTCTCTTTTGCCTACGAGAGCGAGGTAGGAGCTGCCGTACCGGTGCTGAACGGGATCGACGTGGAGATTGCCAAAGGCACTTTTGTCTCCGTCCTCGGTCCCAACGGCTCGGGCAAGTCGACGCTGGCCAAGCTGTCAAACGGTCTCCTGCTTCCAAACGAGGGAGCTGTGATCGTCAGCGGCATGGACACCAGGGACGGCGAGTTGCTCTGGGAAGTGCGCCGCCACGTCGGCATGGTGTTTCAAAATCCGGACAATCAGATTGTGGGAGCCACTGTGGAGGATGATGTGGCATTTGGCCTGGAAAACATGGGCGTGCAGCCGGACGAGATGCGCCGCCGTGTGGACGAGGCGCTGGCGGCCGTCGGGATGGAGCGCCACCTGCACGACCAACCCCACCACCTGTCAGGCGGTCAGAAGCAGCGGGTGGCGATTGCCGGCATCATGGCGATGCGCCCATCCGTGATTATTCTGGACGAGGCGACAGCGATGCTGGACCCCCAAGGACGGCGTGATGTGCTGGCCTTGGCCCGCAGGCTCAACCGGGAAGAGGGAATTACGGTGGTAAATATCACCCATTTTCCCGAGGAAGCCGTCTTTTCCGACCGGGTCATCGTCATGAGCGGCGGGCGGATCGAGTTGGACGGTTCCCCTTCCGAGGTGTTTGCCCAGCCGGAGCGTCTGCAGGAGTTGGGCTTGGACGTGCCGTTTGCCGTCCGGCTTCGCCGTGCGCTGGCGGACGAGGGGGTACAGCTTCCGTTTGTACTGCACCAAGAGGAGCTGGTGGAGCACCTATGCAGATTACTTTTGACCAGGTAAGCCACATCTACGCAAGAGGAACGCCGTTTGAACGGCTGGCGCTGCGCGACGTCTCGCTGACGATTCCATCGGGCTCGTTTGTGGGCATTATCGGCCAGACGGGGTCGGGCAAGTCCACACTGATCCAGCACCTCAACGGTCTGCTGCAGCCGACGTCGGGGACGATTACCCTGGGGGACGTCAAGGTGACCCCGCGGGAAAAAATGCCCCATGCCCGCCGGCGCGACATCGGTCTCGTCTTTCAGTACCCGGAGTACCAGTTGTTTGAAGAAACAGTGGCCAAGGATGTGGCGTTTGGGCCGCTCAACTTTGACATGCCGCCGGAGTTGGTGGAGATTCGGGTCCGGGAGGCGCTCGAAATCGTGGGACTCGACTATGATTGGGTCAAGGACCGCTCCCCGTTTCAGCTGAGCGGCGGGCAGATGCGGCGTGTGGCGATTGCCGGCGTATTGGCGATGCAGCCCAAGGTGCTGGTATTGGACGAACCCACGGCAGGGCTTGATCCCGCCGGGCGCAAGGCGATTTTGGAAGGCATATACCGGATTCATCGCGAACAGCGGCTCACCACCGTGCTGGTCACGCACAGCATGGAGGAAGCGGCCCGCTACGCCGACCGGCTGATTGTCATGGCAGAGGGACAGGCCGTGCTGGAAGGCAGCCCGGATGAGGTGTTCGCGCACGCCGATCGGTTGCGGGAACTGGCGCTGGACGTGCCGGAGACAGTGGCGCTGGTCACGCAATTGAACCAACGGCTGCCGGAAGCGGAACGGCTGCCTTCGTCCCTCTATCGGGAGGAAGCGCTGATCGAACAACTGTTGGCCCGGCTGTCCGTGACAAAGGAGCGATAGGCCATGCTGCAGCATATTGCGATCGGCCAGTACGTGCCGGGACAATCGTTTCTCCACCGTACCGACCCCCGCAGCAAACTGCTGTTCGTGATCCTGTTCGCCGCGCTGGTTTTTTGGGCCAACAATGCGGCCACCTATGCCGTCCTGGTGGGGATTGCGCTGGCTGGCATCCTGTTGTCCCGCCTGTCGCTGACGTATATAGTAAAAAGCCTGCGCCCTGTCTGGCTGCTGATCCTCTTTACCGTGGTCCTGCACCTCTTGATTACCAAGGGAGGAGAGGTCTACTTTAGCTGGGGATGGCTGAGCGTCGAGGAAATGGGCGTCAGGCAGGCGGTGTTCATCTCGCTTCGCTTGACGCTGCTCGTGCTGATCAGCTCCCTGTTGACGCTGACGACGTCTCCGATAGACCTGACGGAAGGGTTGGAGCGGCTGCTCGGTCCCGCCGGCCGGATCGGCGTTCCTGTGCACGAGATCGCCCTGATGATGTCGATCGCGCTTCGCTTTATCCCCACGCTGATGGAGGAGACGGACAAGATCATCAAGGCGCAGACGGCTCGGGGAGCCAATTTGACCGAGGGCAGTCTCGTTCGCCGCGCCCGCAGCCTGATGCCGATCGTCATTCCGCTGTTTATCAGCGCATTCCGCCGGGCGGAAGAACTGGCTTTGGCGATGGAGGCGCGCGGTTATCGCGGAGGCGCGGGGCGCACGCGTCTGCGCAGGTTGAAGTGGAACTGGCGGGACGGCTGCATGGCTGCGGCGGCGTGCGCACTTACGTTTGTGATAGGATGGTGGCGCACATGAGGCGTTTGAAGTGCGTCGTGGCCTACGACGGCACGGATTACAGCGGGTTTCAGGTACAGCCCGATCAGATTACGGTGCAGGGCGAGATCGAAGCTGCGCTGCGGCGGATCACTGGAGAGGAGATCCAGATTGTCGGTTCAGGCCGGACTGATGCCGGCGTCCACGCCCGCGGCCAGGTGTTCCACTTCGATACCGCCAGCGGCATTCCGCTCGAGAAGTGGGCGTTTGTGCTGAACAATCAGCTTCCCGATTCCATCGTCATCCGCTCGGTTGAAGAGGCGGCTCCGACGTTTCACGCTCGTTTTGATGTCAAGGTCAAGGAATACCGTTACTGCATCGACAACGGACCGACCCCCGACGTCTTCCGCCATCGCTATGCCGACCATATCCGCCACTCGCTTGATCTGGAGGCGATGCGGCGCGCTGCGGCTCACCTGGTTGGCGAGCACGACTTCACGTCGTTTTGTTCGGCCAAAACCTTTGTCGAGGACAAGGTGCGGACCGTGTATGACCTGCGCGTGGAGCAGACAGGCAGCGAGATTTGGGTCGTCTGCCGGGGCAACGGGTTTTTGTACAATATGGTGAGGATCATCGTCGGGACTCTGGTGGAAGTGGGCCAGGGCAAGCGCCACCCGGATGAGATCAAGGACATTCTGCAGGCGCGGGACCGGGAACAGGCCGGAAAAACGGCGCCCGCAAAAGGGCTGACGATGTGGGAGGTTACCTATTGACGCTGGGCGGCCGGTTCAAGGTGGGGCAGGCGATTTTCCAGCCGTTGGGGAGGAACTCCGCACTTGACTCTGCCTTTCTTATGTAGTACGATATCTCTTGGTATTTTCATACCCCGCTAGCCCCACTCTAGCCCCGGGATTGAAAAACAAGAACGTGATTAAAATGAAACACCTGGAGATGTTGCTCACCCGTTACAAGCAGCATTCTCCGCTTCACGATTTCCATGATTCCAGATGGAACGGTAACAATTTAGGAGGGACAAACATGCGTACCACATATATGGCGAAACCGCTCGAAGTCGAGCGCAAATGGTACATCGTTGACGCAGAAGGTCAAACGCTCGGGCGTCTGGCTAGCGAAGTCGCTTCCATTCTGCGCGGCAAATACAAACCGGAATTCACTCCGCACGTTGACACTGGCGATTTCGTAATCGTGATCAACGCGGACAAAGTAAAACTGACCGGGAAAAAACTGCAGAACAAAATCTACTACTCCCACTCCCTCTACCCGGGTGGTCTGAAAAAGACGACAGCGGGCGACATGCTGAAAAAGAAACCTGTGAAAATGTTTGAACTGGCTGTAAAAGGCATGCTGCCGAAAAACAGCCTGGGACGTCAAATCTTCACCAAGCTGAAAGTGTACGCTGGTCCGGAACATCCGCACGCAGCACAAAAACCGGAAGTTTGGCAAATCCGCGGATAAGGTAAAGGGAGGAAAGACTCGTGGCACAAGTACAATACTACGGTACAGGTCGTCGTAAGCACTCCGTAGCACGCGTTCGCCTGGTTCCTGGCGAAGGTCGCATTGTGATCAACAAGCGTGACATGGATAACTACTTTGGGTTGGAAACCCTGAAACTGATCGTGAAACAACCGCTCGTACTGACCGAAACACTGGGTCGTTACGACGTATTGGTCAACGTAAAAGGTGGCGGCACCACCGGTCAAGCTGGTGCCATCCGTCACGGTGTAGCTCGTGCGCTGCTGAAAGCTGATCCGGAACTGCGCGGCGTCCTGAAACGCGCCGGCTTCCTGACTCGCGATCCGCGCATGAAAGAGCGTAAAAAATACGGTCTCAAAGCAGCTCGCCGCGCTCCGCAATTCTCCAAGCGCTAAGCTCAGCTGTTTCAAGGATTATTGCCCTTGGCCAGTATTGGTCAGGGGCTTTCCTATTTTTCCGCATCCTGTGTGGTTGGGCAGACAGATTGTATCTCCCGCGAGCCGTCATAATCGCCCGATTTTGTCCATATGTATGGAAAAGAGAATGGGACAAAGGGGACGGTGCAAGGTGGCTCGAAAAGTAGTCGGCTGGGTGCTTGCCTTTTTTTTGCTGCTGGTGTTGTTCACCTACGAAGCGCCGGATCGCTCTTCCTGGACGGCTTGGTCGCTGCCGCTGGCCGGTACGGTGATCGCCATTGATCCGGGACACGGCGGACCGGACGGCGGGGCCGTTTCTGCGGATGGGGCGGTCGTGGAAAAAGACGTGACCCTGGCCATCAGTTTGTATTTGCGCGATTTCCTGCAGCAGGCGGGTGCTTACGTAATCATGACCCGGGAGGAAGACAAGGACCTCGCTTCTCCGGAGGTGCAGAAGCTGCGGCAGCGCAAGTCGGAAGACATACGCAACCGGGTCAAACTGGTCAATGACAGCACGCCCGATTTTCTCGTCAGCATTCACGTCAATGCCATTCCCTCGCCGCGCTGGTCCGGCGCGCAGACCTTTTACTATCCGGCTTACAAAAAGAGTGCGGAGATGTCTTACCTGATCCAGGACGAAATTAAACGGGTGCTTAACAACACCGATCGCCATCCGATCAAAACGGATGACGTCTTCCTGATCCGTGAAGTGAACTGCCCGGCAGTGCTGGTGGAGGTGGGCTTTGTCAGCAACCCGGAAGAAGCGAAACGGCTTCGTTCCGTCGCGTATCAGAAAGCGCTGGCCAACGCCATTTACCAGGGCATACTGCGCCATTACTCGGGCGAGAAGGTGCCAAACCTGCCGTAAGCGCGCCCGCAAACGTGTCCAGCCCTGTTGGATATGCTATAATGGACGCGCGTACGACTGTAGACAATTGGCTAAAGACGCGTTTGACAAATATTGATGCCTGAGGTGGACGATATGTTGACCAAAGAACAAGTGCTGGAAGCGCTGCGTGATGTGAAAGACCCGGAACTTAACCGCAGCCTGGTGGAATTAAACATGATTCGCGACATCCGCATCGACGGAGATACGGTCAGCCTGACTGTCGTGCTGACGATTACCGGCTGTCCGCTGAAAGCGAAGATCGAGCAGGACGTCATTGATGCGCTCAAGCAATTGGGGGCCAAGGAGGTGCGCCTCCAGTTCGGAGCAATGACAGACGAGGAGCGGGCCGCTCTGAGCGCCCAATTGCGCGGGGGACAGACACCGCCGTCTGCTCCTGCTGGACAAGCGCCGCTGTTAAACCCGATTCTGGCCAAAGACTCCCACACCACTTTTATCGCCATCACCTCCGGAAAAGGCGGCGTCGGCAAGTCCACCGTCACCGTCAATCTGGCCGTCTCGCTGGCCCGCTTGGGTAAACGCGTCGGCATTATCGATGCGGACATCTACGGGTTTAGCGTACCGGACATGATGAACATCGAACAGCGCCCGACGGTGATCGGGGAGACGATTTTGCCGGTGGAGAAACTTGGCGTGAAAGTGATGTCCATGGGCTTTTTCGTGGAGGACAACTCGCCGGTGATCTGGCGCGGTCCGATGCTGGGCAAGATGCTGCGCAACTTCTTCACGGAAGTGCACTGGGGCGATGACCTCGACTACATGCTGCTCGACCTGCCGCCGGGAACGGGGGATATGGCCCTTGATGTGCACACGATGATTCCGCAAAGCAAGGAAATCATCGTGACGACGCCGCACCCGACAGCCTCGTTTGTCGCCGCTCGGGCGGGGGCGATGGCCAAGCGGACCGGACACGAGATTCTCGGGGTCGTGGAAAACATGGCCTGGTACGAAGCCAAGGATGGCTCCAAGGAGTACGTGTTTGGCAAAGGGGGCGGGGCGAAACTGGCGGAGGTGCTCAGCACCGAACTGCTGGCCCAGATTCCGCTCGGTCAACCGGACAACCATCCGGCCGAGCCGGACTATACGCCGTCCGTCTACCGGGCTGATTCGCCAATCGGCAAGCTGTATCTGGATATGGCCAAGCGCGTCGCCGAAAAGTGCGAAGCCGGCGGACAATAAGGGAAAACATAAAGGTGGGCTCTTGATCCGAGCTCACCTTTTTCCTTAGGATTGGCCTTCTCCGCTGTCTTCGCCGCCACTTTTGCTCTTGCCTTTTTTCATGGTTTTGGGTTTCATCATGTCTTCCGCGGCCTTGGTCATCAACGTCATCATTTCGGCCTGGAACAGCGGGCTTTGCAGCGCTTCCTTCATGATCTGCATGGTTTGTTTCCGGTAGGCGGAGCTTTTCATCAGGTCCATCAAGTTCTTTTCAAACTCTGGGTCCCGCATGATGCTGAGCATCAGTTTCTGATACTCGGGATCCTTCATCAGGTCTTTTAACAGCGCCTTGTGCTCGTTCTTCATCGATTTGGCCAGTGTGCTGGTAAATTTCGGGTCCTTGAACGCTTCTTTGATCTGCGGATTGTCCGGCTTGGAAATGCTCTGAATCAGGGCGGTACGCACCGTGGATTCGTCCATGATGATGTTTTGCTTAACCGATTCGTCCTTCAACATGTTGATTACGGATTGTTTCGCTTCGTCCGTCTTCAAAATGTCCAGGACCATGTCCTTCATGCTTCTATAATCAGGCTGTGCCGTGTTCTGAGCCTGTCCGCCGACGCCGCAGCTTGTCATGACCAGGCTGACCGCCAGCAACAACCAAAACGGTACGGTTCGTTTCCTCATGGGCGGTGACCTCCTTTACCCGGTTACCTTTAACGTGCACCGATTGTTTTGTTCTTACGCTAGTATTTTCTTGCATGGGTTGGTACAATCATTATCGATGTGGATAGGAGGGACGTACGGTGAGTCTGCGCAAGTATGGCTGGCTGTTTGTAACCACCCTGCTGCTTGGCGGGTTGGGCGGAATTCTGGTTGGCTTGATTTTCGCATCGGATAAATTGCTGGAAGGCGGCATGGCCAATTTTTTCATGGGTTCGTTCATGCAAATGCTGTACGGCATGACCATCAGTATTGTGGCGCAAATGGGCTTTTTTGCCTACATGATGATTAATTACCTCGCCCGGGGGTTGTTCAAGACTGCCTCGTTGTGGAAGAGCATCCAGGTATTTTTGGTATTGTTTGCATTTTTTGATATGGTATACCTGCGTTACACGCTGTTGGGCGAAGACGGCTCTGTCTGGCCGTTTTTCGTGGAGCCGTTCCTGCTGTTGCTGGTCGCTGTTGTCACCGCATACGGAAAAGCGCGCCTGACCAACCAGACTGCATGGGTACCTACGCTGTTTTTTATGTTCGTCTTTTCAGCCATCGAATGGATTCCTGCGTTGAAGCAATTCAACGTGCATGCCACGTTGTCAATGCTGGTGCCGCTCTTGTTCTGCAACATCTGGCAAGTCATGCATTTGCATCGTCTGGTAAAACGGGAAAGCTGACCGCTGTCTGCGGTCAGCTTTTTTCCTTACTTGACTTCCTTGCTTTGCACCTTGGAACCGGCAATCAACTCTGAGACGGTGACGAACTCGTAACCGTCAGCCCGCAGCTTGTCAATAATCTGTGGCAGGGCAAGGTGTGTCTGCTTGCAGGAATCGCTGGCATGGAGCAGGACGATGTCACCCGGGTGGGCTTTGGACAGAACGTTGTTTACAATCGTGTCGACGCCGGGATTGGTCCAGTCCTTGGAGTCGGTGTCCCACTGGATGACCGTGTAGCCCATCTCATGGGCAATACGCAGCACGCGCTTGTCAAAGTCCCCGTTCGGCAAGCGAATCAGCCTGGGCTTTTTCCCTGTCAGTTCGGTCAAGATTGTGTGGGCTCTGCCGATCTGGGAGCGAATTTCCTCGTCTGTGTATTTGCTGTAAAAGTCGTGTTTATGTCCGTGCGACCCGATTTCAAATCCGTCGTCAACGATCCGCTTGACGATCTCCGGATGACGTTGGCTCCATGCGGAAGACAGGAAAAAGGTCGCTTTGTTTACCTTTTTTTCCTTCAGGATGTCCAAAATGGGGACGGCTCTCGTTTCTCCCCAGCTGATGTCGAAGGTCAGGGCGATTTTTTTCTCTTTGGTATCTACCTTGTAAATGGCTTGGGGGACTTTGCTGCTGTCCGAGATGACGGTGATGGAATCCCGTTCGGCATAGGCGATGCCAGCGGCCATCAGAAGAGCAGTGAAGATGATCAGCACCTGTTTCAAGCGTTTCGTGCTCAAGACGAACATGTATTTCATGACGGCACCTCCTTTGTCCCCTTACAGTTTATGCCGGATTGAAGAGGATATTCTATGTACGCACGGGTATAGTTGCGGTACACTGCATATAGTGTACTAACCAGGCTGTAAAGGAGCGTACTCACATGAACACTCGATTGCGACGCCTGTGGACGGACAACAAATGGTACTTTGTGACTGCCTGCCTGCTGTTTTTGGGCGGAGCCATGGTCGGCTATCTGCAATCCCCAGCCGTGCAGGAGATGGTCAACCGCATGGTGGACGAAATGAGGGAGTTGGTCCAGCGCAGCAAGGAAAGCGGCCTGGGGGTAATGGGTTTGTTCTGGACGATCTTTGTCAACAACGTCACCAGTTCGTTGATCATGATGGCGTTGGGGCTGTTTTTTGCCATTATTCCCGTGATCGGGATGGTGGCCAACGGCGTGATGTTCGGCTATATCCTGGCGAAGACCGGTGCTCTGGGAATAAACCCGTGGCTAGTCCTCGCGGCCGGCATTTTGCCGCATGGCATCATTGAGCTGCCGACGGTCCTGTTCGCCGCCGGTGTGGGCATGCGGTTGGGCGTGCTCAGTTTGCGTTCCATTGGCGGACTGTTTTGGCCAAACAGTTGGGAGCGGGTAAAAAAAGACTGGTACGACGTGTTGAAACAATTTCCCGTTGTCGTGCTGACCGTGATTGCCCTGCTGTTTGTGGCGGCAGTGGTGGAGAGTGTGGTGACCCCGTTGATTCTCGACGCGACCCTTGGAGAGCAGCTTCGACAGTTAAAATGGACGCAATAGCGATGGCAAATGCCCTCTGATCAGCGGATCAGAGGGCATTTGTTGTGGGACCGGGGCAATCACGGCATCTGATGAACCGGGTACCCAACATGGCAAACTGACGTTTACCGACATGACATGTACGTGATGAGACGGGGTGCGTTCCATCTTGTTGATCGTGAATATGCCTGAAAGCGGTTGGAAATGATAAAGGGTGACTCGATGAGGCGGAGGTCGATATGGTTGCTCGGTTTTTTGTTTAGTGCAAAAGAAGTGCAAGAACTGGAGTATCTGCTGAGGCGTGAACTGGAAGAGATGTTGTTGGACTTTGGTGACAAGCGGATTGATTATCTGGTCAAGCGGGCCATGGAGGAAAGGTATTCGATTATCTTTCGCATGTACGCCCGCATCGCCCCGCCCAACGAGCTCTCCAAGTACGTCAGACGCAGAAGTTCACAACAGGAATATTTTACCTGATAATTTTTTTGAAAAAACCTATTGACTCGATAGGGGTACACATGATAGATTAGTTCTTGTCCTCGAGAGAACAACTCAATGATGATGAGGGTTCGAGGCGAAAACAGCAATCATGTTCCTTGAAAACTGAACAGCGAACGCGTTGAACGAGCCTAGCAATTCTTTTTTTTGAAAGCTAACGATTCAACTCAACTTTATTGGAGAGTTTGATCCTGGCTCAGGACGAAC
>NZ_JAGTPT010000028.1:0-65156 GCF_018195675.1 Brevibacillus sp. NL20B1 | reverse complement strand
CCCGCTCGACTTGCATGTATTAGGCACGCCGCCAGCGTTCGTCCTGAGCCAGGATCAAACTCTCCAATAAAGTTGAGTTGAATCGTTAGCATTCTTTAAAGAGAAAGGAATTGCTAGGCTCGTTCGACGCATTCGCTGTTCAGTTTTCAAGGAACATTTCCAGTTGGTCAGCCGCCCAATCATCAGCGGCGACAATTCAACATTGTATCAGTCATTCAACACGAAGTCAAGAGTTTTTTTATCAATCGATGTTCTTGCTTTCTTGCTGTTCGCCTCTCGTTTGAAGCGACAAGAAGTATACTAACACGTTTGCTGGATAAACGCAATAGAAAAATTTATAAATACATCACTTTTTTCGCCCTTAATAAAAACGTCTGTCATACACGCTATACAAAACAGAGGAACGGATCTCTCCGTTCCTCCTTGACTGAAGACAAACGGTTCATTGTATAAGTGTCCATAAGAAAATGATTTCCAGGCCGAAAGGCCTGCCCATTCATCATCCGAAGCGGAAGACAATGTGCATCGCATGGCGGGATGGGCCAAGCGAGCTCCTTTGACGACCGACTCAGCGGAAAAACGAAGACACGGGAATCAACAGGGGACACAAGTCTCACTTCATCGAAACACCCAGATGTTTGTCCCCTGCCCGCGTCTCGTTTTGGAGCGGACTTCATCCGCTTCTTTGCTGGGCGTCAAGCGAGCGAGCGGGCCCGATCTCCCATGCGCCGCGGACTTTGTCTACACGCTGAGAGGAACGGATCTCTCCGTTCCTCCGTGACTAACACTTGATTACCTTAACGATGGACAAGTGACGCGATTCTGCCAGGTTGATGATCCGCCCGCCCGTCTCCACCATGGGACGTGTCGGTTGGCTGCGGTCGGTAAAGACCACCTTGCCGATGCTGCCGTCGCTCAATTCCACAATCGTTCCAACAGCTAGACGGGTAATACCGTTTACAAATGTAAGTACGATATACGGATCCAGTTTGCCGAAGCTTTCCCGCAGGAGTTGTTCCGTCACCAGATAGGAAGGGATCGCCCTTTGGTAAACGCGATCAGAACACATCGCATGATAAACATCGGCGACGGCCACAATTTTGCTGTACAGATGCAGCCTATTGCCCGTCAACCCCAGCGGATACCCCGAGCCGTCCTCCCGCTCGTGATGCTGCAGCGCTGCCAGGGCCACGCCTTCGTTCAAGCCTGGAGAGGCCTTGATAATCTGGTACCCATACACCGTATGCTTCTTCATCTCCTCAAACTGGTCCCGGGTCAGTTTGTCCGGTTTTTGCAAGATCCGGCGGTCAATCCTGGTTTTCCCCACGTCCAAAAGCGTTCCGGCCAGCGCGATTTGCATCCATTCCCTTTCTGGAATCTTCATCCATTTGGCAATCATGTACGAAATCAGACCGACCGCGATCGAATGTTCGTACGCATAGCTGTCAACACGGGACATGCTGTTCAGGGTAAACAGGATTTCCGGCTGATCCTGAACCTGCCGGAGCAGCGGCGCAATCACTTCCCGCACTTCCATGACGGGAATGTTCTGCCCCCCTTCCACCCCTACCAGCAAATTTTTCAAAGCGGCGACCGCCTTGTTGAACGACTGTCGAAACGATTGCTTCTCGCTGCTCGTCTCTTCGCTGACCGGCTGTGCTTCAGCCGGCTGATCATCTGACCATTGAATGCCCGCCGCATGGTCGTCCTCCACATGCACCTGCTCAATCATGAACGCTTCGAGAATCTCCCATTCTCTCTCGTACAAAACAGTCCCTTTGGGAAAAAGCAAGCCACCCAACGCCGTGGTTACATCCTCTGCCAGCTTTACGCCAACTGTTGCATTCTTGCCATGATTCTTCACATGAATGATGGGCAATGTTCCACCCTCCGCATCGGTTTATTGTTACTGTTATAGTACTCTTTTCCCATTTTCATGGCAATGAAAATTCATTTTATAGGAAAATGCGATCAAATTTCCACGAAATAAGAAAAAAGGAAGGCGTTCCAGCATAGTGGAACAACCTTCCCATCTATCCAATCTGCAAAACGATTATTCTTGCTCCTCAGGCTCGCCGGCAGACTGGTCTGCTTCCGGCTGCTGCCCTTCATGACTGCCGTCATCCTCGTCGTCGCTTGGCGGCACTTTGGCCACGGAGACGACCTGCTCGTTTTCAGCAAGGCGTATCAGTTTGACGCCCTGAGTGTAGCGGCCCATTACCGAAATGCCTTTGATCTCGGTGCGAATAATGATGCCGGACGTGGTAATGATCATCAGGTCTTCTTCCGGTTCGACCACTTTCAACCCGACAACGTGTCCGCTACGTTCCGTGACGTTGTGCGTCTTGATGCCTTTGCCGCCGCGGGACTGCAGGCGGTACTCGTCAATCGGGGTGCGCTTGCCGTAGCCGTTCGCCGTAACAATCAGCACTTCCGCCCCCGGCTTCACGACATCCATGTCGATCACGTCATCGTCCTCGTCCAGCGTAATGCCCTTGACACCGGTCGCGCTTCGGCCCATCGTCCGCACATCGCTTTCCTTGAAGCGAACAGACATGCCGTTGCGGGTCCCCATGATGATCTCCTGGTGGCCGTCGGTGAGGCGAACGCCGATCAGTTCGTCGTCTTCCCGCAGGTTGACGGCAAACAGGCCGCCTTTGCGAATATGCTCAAACGCCGACAGCTCGGTCCGTTTGATAATTCCCTTTTTCGTAGCGAAGAACAGGTAGGCGTCTCCGCCCAGTTCCTTGACGGGGATGACCGCGTTGACCCGCTCGCCTTTTTCGATCTGGATCAGGTTGATCACCGGAGTGCCCTTGGCTGTGCGGCTCAGGTCCGGAATCTCGTACCCCATCAGGCGGTATACCTTGCCCTTGTTGGTAAAGAACAAGATGTGGTCGTGCGAATTGGTGATGTACAGGTGTTCGACAAAGTCGTCGTCCTTGGTGCCGATGCCCTGTACACCACGGCCGCCCCGTTTCTGCGCACGATAGGTGGAGACGGGCAGGCGCTTGATGTAGCCGTCATGGGTCAGCGTGATGACCACGTCTTCTTCTGGAATCAGATCGGCATCCTCAATGTGCTCTTCGTCATATGTGATGACGGTCCTGCGCTCGTCGCCAAACTTCTCCTTGATCTCCAGAAGCTCTCCACGGACGATCGCGTAAATCTTGCCTTCATCGGCCAGAATGGAGCGCAGTTCGGCGATTTTCGCCAGCAATTCCTGGTACTCGTTTTCGATCTTTTCCCGCTCCAAACCGGTCAGGCGCTGCAGGCGCATGTCGAGAATCGCCTGAGCCTGTTCCAAGCTCAATCCGTAACGGGACATCAGTCCGTCGCGGGCCTCTTCTGCCGTTTGCGATCCACGGATCAGGCTGATGATCTCGTCGATGTGGTCCAGCGCAATTCGCAGCCCTTCCAAGATGTGAGCGCGGGCTTCCGCCTGCTTCAACTCGTACTCGGTCCGTCTGCGGACGATCTCCCGTTGATGCTGGAGGTAGTAGTACAACATGTCCCGCAGATTCAACACGCGTGGACGGTTGTCCACCAGCGCGAGCATGTTGACCCCGAAAGTGCTCTGCATCTGGGTATGCTTGAACAGGTTGTTCAAAACGACTTTGGGGACCACGTCCCGGCGCAGCTCGATGACGATCCGCATCCCTTTGCGGTCCGACTCGTCGCGCAGGTCGGTGATGCCGTCGATTTTCTTTTCCCGTACCAGCTCGGCAATTTTTTCGATCAGTTTGGCCTTGTTGACCTGGAAAGGTATTTCCGTCACGATGATGCGCGGTTTCCCTTTGTCTTCTTCGATCGTCGTTTTGGCTCGCATGATGATCGAGCCACGGCCCGTTTCGTACGCCCGGCGAATGCCGCTGTAGCCGAGGATTTCCCCGGCAGTCGGAAAATCGGGCCCCTTGATGATCTTCATCAGTTCCTGAACCGTTATGTTCGGATTGTCGATCATGGCCACGACGCCGTCAATCACTTCGCTCAGGTTGTGCGGAGGAATGTTGGTCGCCATGCCCACGGCAATCCCCGCCGAACCGTTTACCAGCAGATTGGGAAAACGGGACGGCAGTACGACCGGCTCCTCTTTTCGGCCGTCGTAGTTGGGTGTAAAGTTGACAGTCTCTTTATCGATATCGCGCAGCAGTTCGAGAGCAATCTTGGACAGGCGGGATTCGGTGTACCGCATCGCCGCTGCCGGGTCACCGTCCACGGAACCAAAGTTGCCCTGTCCCTCGACCAGCATGTAGCGCATGTTGAAGTCCTGCGCCATCCGAACCATCGTTTCGTAGATGGCAGAATCCCCGTGCGGATGGTAGTTGGCCATTACTTCACCAACGACGTTGGCCGACTTCCGGAACGCTTTGTCCGGCGTCAATCCCATGTCGTGCATGGCATACAAAATACGCCGGTGAACCGGCTTCAGCCCGTCGCGGACGTCTGGCAACGCCCGGCTGACAATTACGCTCATCGCATAGCTGATGAACGACTCTTTCATTTCCTGGCTAATATCAACTTTGGGAAACCGAGCTGTTTCTTCTGCCATAAAGGGTAAACCTCCAACTGGTTATCGCAATACGTAATTATACCATACAGAAAGAGGTCACGTCCAAAATCTCTCGCAAACGCATTGCGTCACCAGTCTCCGGTCTTACGGCAGCACCAGCCAGGCATCCTCCAACGGGGCGATGATCGCCCCGGATGTCCCCTCCCGGTCCGGTTGGGCAGCATCCCACACCGTCGCGATGAGAAAACGCCCCCCATCCTTCACGACTTTTCCCGCCACACCGGCGGCAGCCCCCGGCCAACCCGCCAGGCAGTCCGCTTCTGGCAAAACAGGCCGCTGTTCCAGCCGCAGCCATTTCCCAACCGCCAACGCGTCGAGCACGTTTTCCATCGTCCCCGGCATGTCGAGAACGCGTTCATAGAGCTCCACGCGGATGCGCTCATACGTCTGCTGCTGCCTAGTTTTGGCAAAAATCGGGTCGTGGTGGTTCGCCATAAACGCCCGGTAAGCGGCTTCATCCCGCCAACAAGCGAGAATGACAGCCTCGGCCGGGTCGCTGACATTCCACCCGCCGGCCTGGCCGAGAAAGCCGTCAACCTCCCTGACGGCTCTCCACTGCTCCTGCCCCCGGGAAAAGAACTGCTGTTGGCCCTCCCTCACCTGACACGCAATCCATTTGATGAGCATGACACACCCCCCGCTTCTTTGTGTCCTGTCACACAGGCCAATCACCAACAGACGGCCGTCTGTTCATAAAACCGGTGCTTGCAAAAAAACCCGGACCTTCTCAGGACGAACCGGGTTGCAGATGGGAATGTCGACGCCGCTCCTTGATCACGTACGCCAGATAGATGATCAGATAGAGCAAAATCACGATGACGGAGCAGCGATACATCAGGGCAAAACCGATTGCTTTGGCGACTGCGCCCAAAAGCATCGCCCCCGCTCCGATCCCCAGGTCAAACGCGGAAAAAAAGGTGCCATTTGCCGCCCCTCGCCGTTCAGGCGAAACGCGGTGGATGGTCCAGGCCTGCAGCGACGGCTGAACCGCGCCAAACCCGCTGCCAAACAGGATGGCCGCTGCAATCAGCCCAAAGGACGTCGTGCTGTACGACAAAATCAACAGACCCGCAGCCATCACAATACCGCCGGGCAGCAGCACCCAGAGGTGCCCTTTTCGGTCAAACAGTTTCCCGGCAACCGGCCGAATCAGCATCAGCGACAGCGCGTTGAACAGGAAGAACAGACCGACATTGCCGATCCCCGCTTCCTGGCCGAACAAGGTGATAAAACTGACAATGCCGCCGTACGTGACGCCCAGAAACAGCACCAGCAGCGACGGAAACAGCGCTTTTTGCTCCACCAGTCCACTTCGTTTTGTCTCAGGCTGCCGCCGACCGGCGCCGGCCGGTGCTGCCATTTTCACCGGTTTGGACAGGAGCATGGCCAATGCGGTCAAAACCGACGAGATCAAAAACAGCCAGCCAAATCCGAACGATTGCGCCAGCCACAGCCCCACCAACGGTCCAAGCGCCATCGCCAGGCTGCTGAACATCCCGAAATACCCCATTCCTTCTCCTCGCCGCGCAGCCGGAATCAGATCGGAAGCGATTGTGCCGAACGTGGTCGTGGCAATTCCCCAGCCTATGCCATGCACAAACCGAAGCCCCAACACGAGAGCGACCGTCGCCATCCAGTAATAACCGGCCACGCACAGCAGAAACAAGGCAAGCCCCACCAGCAAGACCGGCCGCCGTCCGACCGAATCCAGCGCTTTCCCGGCAAACGGACGAACGATCAGGGCGGACACCGTAAACAGGCTGACGACCAGACCTACAGCCAACTGGTCCCCGCCCCGTTCGGTCACAAACAGCGGAAGCGTCGGAATCAGCATCTGAAACCCGACGAAAAGAAAAAAATTGGAGAACGCCAACAGCACAAAATCTTTCGTCCAAAGCGGTTCCGTTTGGTTCATGGTTTCCCCTCCAGCGAGTAGGATATATCACTTACAATACATTATTATTTTGTAAGTTTAAAAATGTCAACGTACGAAGTGCAGCGTCATCGCTGTCGTCTCTGCCCAACAAAAAAAGCCTGCCCCATTTGGGACAAGCTTTTTCGGTTTGCTAAACATACGCATGCCGGCCTTACAAAACAGGTTCCATCTATCCGGCATGGAAAATCGTCTCCTTAAATGTCCAGATCCCGCACCGTGGCAGCATACTGCTCGATAAACTCGCGCCGCGGCTCCACATCGTCGCCCATCAGGGTTTCGAAGACCATGTCGGCTTCCATCGCATCTTCCAGACTGACCTGCAGCAGAGTGCGCACCTCGGGGTCCATTGTCGTCTCCCAGAGCTGGTCCGCATTCATCTCGCCCAATCCCTTGTAGCGCTGAATGCTTGGTTTGGGGGTGCTCTTCAACGTGGCCAGAATTTCGTCCCGCTGCTTGTCGTTGTATGCGTAGTAAATCTGCTTGCCCTGCTTGATGCTGTACAGCGGCGGTTGAGCGATGTAGATGTAGCCCGCCTCGATCAGCGGCCGCATATAGCGGTAAAACAGCGTCAAGAGCAGCGTCCGGATGTGCGAACCGTCGACGTCTGCGTCCGTCATGATCACGACTTTGTGGTAGCGGGCCTTGGAGATGTCAAAATCTTCGCCGACACCCGTGCCGAGCGCCGTGATGATCGCGCGAATCTCGTTGTTGGCGAGAATCTTGTCAAGACGGGATTTCTCCACGTTCAACACCTTGCCGCGCAGCGGCAGAATCGCCTGGAAGTGGCGATCCCGTCCCGCTTTGGCCGAACCGCCCGCGGAGTCCCCCTCCACGATAAACAATTCGGACTCGGACGCGTCCTTGGACGAACAATCGGCCAATTTGCCCGGCAACGCGCTTACCTCCAGTGCGCTTTTCCGCCTGGTCAGCTCGCGCGCCTTGCGCGCCGCTTCCCGCGCCCGCGCCGCCATCAGCGCTTTTTCCACAATCCGCTTGGCTACCGCCGGATTTTCCTCCATAAAGGTGGCAAAGCGGTCGCCGAATACGGACTCGGTCACACTGCGCGCCTCGGAATTGCCCAGCTTCGTCTTGGTCTGCCCCTCAAACTGCGGCTCCGGGATCTTCACGGAAATGATCGCCGTAATCCCTTCGCGCACGTCATCACCGGACAGGTTGGGGTCCTTTTCCTTCAGGAAGTTGAACTTGCGGCAGTAGTCGTTGATGACGCGGGTAAGCGCCGTCTTGAAGCCGGACTCGTGCGTCCCGCCCTCGTGCGTGTTGATGTTGTTGGCAAAGGAGTAGATGTTGCTTATATAGCTGTCGTTGTACTGGATGGCTACTTCTACGTGCAGCCCGTCTTTTTCCCCTTCACAGTAAATGACTTCTTCGTGCAGCGGTTCGCGGTTCTTGTTCAAGTACTCGACAAACTGCACGATCCCGCCCTCGTAGTGGAACGACTCTTCCCGCTCCTGGCCGGGCCGCTCGTCTTTCAACGTGATGCGCAGCCCTTTGTTCAAAAAGGCCAGCTCGCGGATGCGCTTCTGCAGCACCTCGTAATCAAAAACGGTCGTTTCGGTAAAAATAGTCGGGTCAGGTTTGAAGGTGACCTTGGTACCGGTTTCTGTGGTTTCTCCGACAACCGCCAGATCTGCCTCCGGGACCCCGACGTTAAAGCGCATGAAGTGGACCTTGCCGTTCTGTTTCACTTCCACTTCCAACCACTCGGAGAGCGCGTTCACCACCGAGCTGCCCACGCCGTGCAGACCGCCTGACACCTTGTACCCGCCGCCGCCGAATTTCCCCCCGGCGTGCAGGACGGTCAAAACGGTCTCTACGGTCGATTTCCCGGTCTTTTCGTGGATGCCCGTAGGAATCCCCCGTCCGTTGTCCGTCACGGAGACAGAATTGTCCGGGTGAATCACCACTTCGATATTGTCGCAGTATCCGGCGAGCGCTTCGTCGATGGAATTGTCGACAATCTCCCACACCAGATGATGCAGACCGCGGCTGCTGGTTGACCCGATGTACATCCCGGGCCGCTTGCGCACCGCCTCCAAGCCCTCCAGCACCTGGATCTGACTGGCGTCGTAATTCGTATCCTTTGTCGTTACCTGGTCCACTACTCTGTCAACTCCTCCACTTCAGCTTGTACGGGAACCTGCTCCAAGCTGTCCACGAACTGAGCGCGTCGCTTTAGCGTCAGGGAAGATATGGGCGAACAGTAGACGGCATCCTTGGTGATGACATACGATTTCGTCTCCTCCACACCCTGGTCCACCACCATGTTGCGACGTGCCTGCAAAAACGCCTGGTTCACTTTTGACGATTTGACAGACTGGTGGTCGAGAATCGAAATTACGTCCTTGGTGCTCACCACAGTATCGCCACCAATGTGTATAAACATAACCTGTTCTCCCTACCTTTCCCCGGAGATTTTCCCTTCCCGCACGTAAAAACGCGAGGCTTGCTGGAGAACCTGATGTTTTAAGCCTTCCACACCCGTGGTGCTTACAAACGTCTGAACGCGATCTTGTATGGTTTCCAACAGCAGCGTCTGCCGATGTTCATCCAATTCAGACAGCACGTCATCCAACAGAAGAACGGGGTACTCGCCCACTTCTTCCTTGATCAGCTCGATTTCGGCCAGTTTGATCGACAGCGCGCTGGTCCGCTGCTGTCCCTGAGAACCGTACGTTTGTACGTCCATGCCGTTTACTTTCAGACTGAAATCGTCCCGGTGCGGCCCGATCAGCGTGCTGCCCCGGGCCATTTCCCGGTCAAACACCTCTTCGTAGGCGGCCAGCATCGCTTCAACCGCCTGCTCCACGGCCATCTCTTCCGTCACCGGCGAACTGTTCTCATAATGCAAAGAGAGCGTTTCCTTGCCGTCGGTAATGCCGGCGTGGATCGAGCGAGCCCACGTTTCCAGCTTCCGAATGAACGAAAAACGCTTCCGTAACAATTTTACCGCTAATTCTGCCAATTGGGTATTCCAAATTGCCAGCATTTCCAGCGAGTTACTTTTCTTCATCGCCAGGTCTTTCAGCAGTTGATTGCGCTGGGCCAGCACCTTGTTGTAATTGCTCAAATAGTACAGATACGTCGGAGACACCTGGCCGATTTCCATGTCGATAAACCGGCGCCGTTGGGCAGGCGCCCCCTTGACCACTCCCAGATCTTCGGGGGCGAACATGACCACGTTGAGTGCTCCGACGTATTCGCTTAATTTTTGCTGTTCCATCCCGTTGATTTTGGCCCGTTTTCCCTTGGCGGTCAACTGCAGCTCCAGCCGAACAGGTCCGGTGCGGCGCTCGACGTCGCTGCGGATGGCGGCAAAATCGGCATCCCAAGCGATCAGTTCCTTGTCCCGGGACGTCCGGTGGGATTTGGCCAGCGCAAGAACGTAGATGGACTCCAACACGTTGGTCTTGCCTTGCGCGTTGTTGCCGATAAACAGCTGAATGGGGCCGTCAAACGTGAGGGACAGCGCGTCGTAATTGCGAAAATGAGTTAGCGACAGGTTCTTGAGAAACAAGAATCAGGCTCTCCTCTCAGCGGCGCACTACTTTGAACCGGCCGTGCCCTTCGACCGTCACCTCATCGCCGGGATACAGCTTGCGGCCGCGCCGGTTTTCCTCTTCGCCGTTGACCAAGATCGGCACTTCGGCGAGAAACGCTTTGGCCATCCCGCCGGTGTCGATGATGTCGGCCAGCTTGAGGAACTGGCCCAGGGCGATGTACTCGGTTTGAATGGACACCTCTCGCATGGATGGGCTCCTTTCCTTTTCCAATACTACCTAGTAGGTCCGGACCGGCAGGATCAGGTGAAGCATCCAGTCATGATCGGTCGGACAGATGACAAACGGGCTCATAGGGCCGGTAAAGCTGGCTTTGATCTCGCTGCTGTCGATGGAACGAAGCGCGTCAATCATGTACTTGGCGTTAAAGGAGATTTTCAGATCCTCGCCGTTGAGCGACTTGGGCGCGACAATCTCCGTCACCTTCCCGATCTCCGGCGCGTTGGAGGTGATCTCCACGCTGCCGTCCGGCAGTGTCATCAGGCGCACTACGTTGGATTTGCCCTCGCGGCTCAACAGGGATGCGCGCTCGATCGACTGCAGGAATTCCTTTGTGCTGACCGTGATTTCCGTCTTGCAGCCTTGCGGGATGATCCGGGACGTGTCCGGATACGTTCCTTCCAGCAGACGGGAGTAGAACAAAATGTGCTTCGACTTCACCAGGATCTGGTTGTCAGCAACGACGATGTCGACCGGATGTTGGTCATCATCCAATATTTTGACCAATTCGTTGCAGCTTTTACCCGGTACGACCACATTGTGGAAGGAAAGCTCTTCCGGGCACTCCACCATCGCCGTGCGGCTGGCCAGCCGGTGGCTGTCAGTCGCGACAAATTTCAATTGGCCGCGGTCCAGCGACCACATCAATCCGGTCAGAATCGGCCGCATTTCAGACGTGGACACGGCAAACACAGTCTGGCGAATCATCGCTTTCAACAAATCGCCCGGCACGCTGAACACCTTGTCCTCTTCCAGCTGCGGCAGCTGCGGAAATTCGTTTGCGTCCATCCCGTTGATCGTGAATTCCGCTTGGCCGGAACGGATTTGCGTCACCAGACGGTCATCCACCATGATGTGAATTTCATTGCTCGGCAGTTTTCGTACAATTTCGCTGAAAATGCGAGCAGTCAGCACAATGCTTCCCGGCTGGTGAACAGTTACCCCCCATTCGTCTCCTTCCTCCGTGGGGATGAGCACTTCAATGGAGACGTCGGAATCACTTGCGGTCAGCGTCAGTCCCTCTTCATCCGCTCTCATCTTGATCCCGGTCAGGATCGGAATCGTCGTCCGACTGGATACTGCCTTGCTGACGTGCGAAACGGCGTTCACCAGTCTGTCGCGTTGAACGGTAATGTGCATCACCGTAAACCTCCCTTTTTCCTGCCATCTCGTTTTGGGCCTGCTGTGCATAATGCCCGTGTCTCTTTCATATCTTATTAGGATCTATCTTTTTAACAGGAGTAGTACTAGGCCCTGTGGGTTTGTGGATATCCCCAATTCTGACGTAAAAGATAGCCTATACACATGTGGGTAAGTTGTGTATAGGCTTTTGGCGTTATTCACAATTCACAGGTTAGTGGTTGGCTTTCAGCTTTTCGATCAACGATTGGATCGTCGTCTGGAGCTGCGGATCGGTCGCAAGCGCTCTGGAAATCTTTTCGTGCGCGTGAATGACCGTCGTATGGTCGCGGCCGCCAAACTCGTCGCCGATTTTGGGCAGCGAGGCGTCCGTCAGCTCGCGGGACAGATACATCGCGATCTGTCGTGGAAACGCTACCGATTTGGTCCGCTTTTTCGCCTTGAAGTCTTCCAGCTTGAGGTTGAACGCTTCGCCGACTGCGCGCTGGATGTCCATGATCGTGATCACCCGCGGACGGGAAGACGGGATGATGTCTTTCAGCGCTTCCGCCGCCAGATGGGTGTCGATGTCGCGGTTGATCAGGGACGAGTACGCCACGACGCGAATCAGTGCGCCTTCCAGCTCGCGGATGTTGCTGTCGATCTGGTTGGCGATGTAAATCATGACTTCGTTGGGGATGTCCAGGTTTTCCGCTTTGGCCTTTTTTCGCAGGATGGCAATCCGCGTTTCCAAATCAGGAGGCTGGATGTCCGTTATCAGTCCCCATTCGAAGCGGGAGCGAAGGCGATCCTCCAGCGTGGGGATCTCTTTCGGCGGACGGTCGGAGGAGATAACAATCTGCTTGCTCTCCTCGTGCAGCGCGTTAAACGTATGGAAGAACTCTTCCTGCGTCTGCTCCTTGCCGGCCAAAAACTGAATGTCGTCAATCAACAGCACGTCGACGCTGCGGTATTTGTTGCGAAATTCAACAGTCTTGTTGTCCCGGATCGAGTTGATAAACTCATTGGTAAACTTTTCCGACGATAGATACACCACTTTGGCTGAGGGATTGTGCTGAATCACGTAATGGCCAATGGCGTGCATCAAGTGAGTCTTCCCCAATCCGACTCCTCCGTAGATGAACAGCGGGTTGTACGCCTTGGCCGGCGCTTCTGCCACGGCGAGCGATGCAGCGTGGGCAAACCGGTTTCCGGAACCGATGACGAACGTGTCAAACGTGTACTTGGGATTCAGGATGCTGGGAGGCTGGTCATCGGTGTTGGCTGGAGGAGCGGATACTTTCACTCGGGGGGCCGGCTGTTCTTCGGCAAAGGCGCCGTCCGTATTTTGCTGGACGACGAAAATCACTTTCATATTTACGCCGGTAACCTCATAGAGTGTATCGGTGATCAATTGAGAGTAGCGAGTTTCCAGCCAGTCCCTGGCGAAGTCGTTGGGCGCTATGACAATCAGCGCGTCCTCCTCCAGTGTGCTCGCTTTGGTCGCCTTGAGCCAGGTATCAAAACTTGGTTTGCTGAGCGATTTTTCTATTTTGGCGAGTACCTTTCGCCAGAGCTCGCTAATCGCTGCATCCAACCGGAATCCCTCCTTTCAGGCAAACGAATATGAAATGATGAATGAAAAGATTCGGAATGGCGGATGACCAATAGGATAAATGTTCAACACAAGTACAGCGTGTCGACTGTGGATAAAATATAGTCGAAAAATAGGGATTTCGCGCAGAGAAGCGAAAAAAAGTAGACGTTATTCGCATCATTGTGAATACAATCATTCACAACTGAGGAAAGCTGTCCACAAACTTATCCACATGCTGTGGAAAATCTGATTGTCCCAATGGAGTTATACACGTTCCAAAACAAAAACATAATAACAGATAAAAGGCACGGTATCAATGGTTTTTTCGCACTTATCCACAAACACAACCACTGGTATTGGGGACATATTCACACCCCTATATTTTGTGTACAAGCTGTAGATAACCTTGTCGAAATCTGCGAGTGTGGATAAAATGATATCCACAGGACGGGAAATAGTTTTGTGGGGATAATTTCCCTTTTGACGGCGCTGGCCGGTCTGCTTGACTTTTTAGGCAAATCTCTTTATAATGCGAAAGAATGCCTTTTGAGGACGGAGGTGTATAGGAATGAAACCAACGTTTAATCCAAATAATCGCAAACGCAAAAAGGACCACGGGTTCCGCAAGCGTATGAGCACGAAAAACGGCCGTAAGGTCTTGGCAGCCCGTCGTCGTAAAGGTAGAAAAGTGCTTTCCGCATAGGCCACAGCTACAGTGGCCTTTTTTGTATTGTGATGAGTATCAGTCGGGACATCACTTGACCGCAGGACCTGTGTCCGCAACTGGCGCCGATCGGTGCCGCTCCTTGAGAGGAACTGCCCGGAGAGAACGCGCTCGACCGGATCACCGCTGGTATGGCCGAGCGGGAGAGGGTTTTAGGGACGACCGGGAGGAGTACGGACATTGAAACGCGAGAGGGATGGGACCGGCTTTTTTCTTGGGCCTGTCTGGACGATGTATCTGCGCGGGGGATGGACGCAAAACATCTGTGCGCGCGCGGGAGGATCGGCCGGACGGGGAAAAAAGTGGGCGAAACCAGGATATACTGGTAGATGCTGCATACGTTTTCTACTATAATTATGATGTTAGGGGATGTTTACCTTGCATCGTTCGCATCGGCTCAGAAAAAATGAGCACTTCCAGGCAGTGTTTCAAAAGGGAAACTCGGCGGCAAACAAACAGTTTGTCCTGTATTGTGCCAAACAGGAGGGACAAGCCGTGTTTCGCGCCGGGATTTCCGTCAGCAAAAAAATCGGCAACGCCGTGATCCGGAACCGGGTCAAGCGGTTGATCCGCGAAGCGGTGCGCCGATTGGAAGGCGTCATCCCGCCGGACGTGGATCTGGTCATCATCGCTCGACCCGGCGTGGAAGCGATGACACTGGACGCGATTGAACAATCGCTCCTGCACGTGATGAAACGAGCCAAGGTGATCAGACATACACCCGTACATAACCAAAAAAGAGGGTGAAACGGTAATGGCGCGCTTAATGATATGGCTGATCCGCGGATACCAACTGTTTCTGTCCCCGTTGAAACCGCCTACATGCCGGTTTGCGCCCACCTGCTCGCACTACGCGATCGAGGCCATTCGCCGCTTCGGGGCGTGGAAGGGGGGCTGGTTGGCTCTGCGCCGCCTGTTGAAGTGCCACCCGTTTCATCCGGGCGGATTTGATCCTGTGCCGGATCAACGCCATTCGTAACTACGTGAACAACCGAATCAGGGAAAAGGAGGACCATCCTTTGAGAAGACGCATCCTCAGCATATCCATGCTGGCCCTGCTGGTACTGATTCTGTCGGGCTGCAACCCTCAGGCCGCTGCGCCGATCGGTCCTGACGCCACCGGCATATGGGACAAGTATTTTGTTTGGCCGCTGTCCTGGCTCATCAAAGAGAGTGCAGTGGTACTGGGGGGCAGTTACGGTTTGGGGATTTTGGTGGCCACCATCATCATCCGCCTGCTCGTGCTGCCGCTTATGGTCAAACAGATCAAGAGTTCCAAGAAAATGCAGGAGCTTCAGCCGGAACTGCAAAAAATCCGCGAGAAGTACAAAAACGATCCGCAAAAGGCCCAGCAGGAAACGCTTGTGCTGTTCCAGAAGCACAACGTAAATCCGCTGGCCGGATGTCTGCCGCTGTTGGTGCAGATGCCGATTCTGATTGCGTTTTACCACGCGATTATCCGTACGGAAGAAATCAAGAACCACACCTTCCTGTGGATGTCGCTGGGGGAAAAGGACCCGTACTACATCCTGCCGATCGTGGCGGCGATTACCACGTATCTGCAGTCCAAGATGATGGGATCGGCGGTGCAGAACAATCCGCAGATGCAGCTGATGACCATCATGATGCCGCTGATGATTCTGGCGATCGCCGTGACGTTGCCGTCCGCGCTCTCCCTGTACTGGGTGTACGGCAACCTGTTTACGATTGTGCAGACGTATTTCCTGTATCGCGATACAAACAAAGCGCCCAAAGCGCCGCGTCCTAAGGAGGGAACCTCCAAGTGAAAAAGGTGGTAGCTGCGGCAAAAACCATTGACGATGCTGTGCGTAAGGCCTTGGAAGAACTGGGCGTCACACGCGACAAGGTGAGCGTGCGCGTCCTGGAGGAGCCGAGCAGGGGATTGTTTGGGCTGTTCGGTTCGCGGGACGCCAAGGTGGAAGTGGAGGTCAATGTCGATCCGGTGGATCAGGGCCTCGCATTTCTGCAGGATGTGCTGGCCAACATGAACGTGGACGCCCGCGTGGAAACGCGTCCCGGGGAAGACGGCGTCCTGTTTGACATACAGGGGACCAACCTGGGAATCATTATCGGCCGCAGGGGACAGACCTTAGACTCTCTACAGTATCTCGTAAATGTCGTAGCAAACCGCCATGCGGACAAGCACGTCCGCATCATTCTCGATGCTGAAAACTACCGCACGCGCCGCAAGGAAACGCTGGAGCAGCTGGCCGAGCGGGTGGCCAGGAAGGCTGTCGCCACCAAGCGCTCCGTCCGGCTGGAACCGATGTCGGCTGCGGAACGGAAAGTGATTCACTCGTTTTTGCAAAAGCGAGCGGATGTAGTCACCTACAGCGAAGGGGACGAACCCAACCGCTGCATCGTGATCGCGCCTAAAGAAGCCTCCCGGTAGGCTTCTTTTTTTATGCCCGGCAAGTCGCCCGGGTGACAGACGGCATGGTAGCAGCATTGGCTTACATTTGTTCGCCGTGACTCCCTTTTCACTTTTTTTGCGTAAAACATTAGAAGACGAAGGATGATAACCGATAAGGAAAGTAGAGAACGTTTCCCGCCAGTAAGTATGGGAGTACACGCTTGTAAGCAATGCATGGGAAAAATTCCTAACGTTTAGCTAGGGGGCTTCTGCCATGGGGTTTGGAGACTTTGCAGATGTGCTTCTCAGATACAGGTATCAGGAAAATATCACGGTTGATGAACTGGCGGAACGGGCAGGCGTCAGCAGGAGCGTCCTGTCTCGGATTGAATCCGGGGAAACAAAACGGCCCAGCTTTGCCACCTGGAAAAAGATCGGGAACGCATTACATATTCCCTACGGATTGGTAATCAGTACGTATCTGGATGTAACAGAACGGGCGGAAACATTGAAATTCCTGCTCCAAGAAGCCATCGCACACAATAACAAAACCGTCATCGAAAAGGCAGCCCAAAAATTGCTGGACACCCCCAAAATGCAAACATTTCTTGCTCTCGACCACCTTTTCCAAACGGCAAATGGTACGGACGATCCTGCCATAAAACTGGTATTGTACGATGTGCTCATTGAATATACCAGAAAGAATGGGATTCCCTATTACTTGGCGAAGGGGCTTTATGAGCGGTACTTACTTGAGCGGGACGAATTCGCTCGCTTGGAAGAAACGTATCAAAGAGGAAAAGAAATGCTGCATTACCTTGAATGGCTTCAGCCGGCAGAGCGGATTGCGGCGTATTTTCGACTGGGCGTACATGCCTACGTTTTGGACCATTATTACGATTGCATTGAATTGTGCAGCAAATGCATTCGGGAAGATCACGAAGACAGCAGGCAAAAAGCCTCCGCTTTGATCGCCATCGTCAATTCATATCTTGACCTGGGTGATCTCGTACTTGCCGAGGTGTACTTGAAAGAGTACGAAAACAGCAAATTTGCGGACTTCCGCAAAAAACATCTTCGGGCTCTGCTTTACGCAAAAAAAGGACAGCACGAAGAAGCGATTGCGCTTTATCAAGAGTGCCTGCAGGAAGCAGAACGCGACGGGCGCATCAACGTTGTCACCGATCTTCTGGACGTCTGCCTGGAGACCGGCAGAAACGACTTGATGAAAGAACTTATCGCTGCTGAAGATCAGTTTTTTCCTGCCGACATCACCTCTCACCCGCAACGGATCAAACAAACAGCCAAGTATCATGTGCAAAAAGGAAAATGTCAGATCTCGATCGGACAGATTACGGAAGGATTCGATACCCTGTTGAAAAGCATCAGCTATTATCGGCAATTAGGCTCCTTCGCGAAGGTGGCCGCCTGTATCGGTCTTTTTATTGAATATCATCGCATGAATGAAAGAAATTTATCATTTGAACATATGGAAATCATTGTGAAAGAGTTGAGTCCATATCGGGGAAGCCAAGCTGTTGAAGTGTTGCAGGCTCAAGCTGCGGAACAACTGTCGGCGGAACCGCACGAACGTACAGATGAAAAGCGGTGTCCAACGTAGAACTCGTATTGGCTGATGTATTACTCTATCCCCTTGCAATAAGAATGCAGATTCTTGTTGTGAGGGTCTTTTTTTTGTTTTCTCGATTTCATGAAGGATGATGCGCCTGTGGATAGTGCGATTGGATGCCGTTTCAGTCGACCATACTGTGGATAACGTGCCGGGCAGGAAATCTCGCGTGTAGTACAGAACAGGGGAACGGCATGTCCAGATGTGGATGATTCTTCGAAAAGGGTGAGCAAAGCGTTTCGTGCTTGGATTTTTGCAGGTGGTTCTGCTATGCTAAGAAGTTAGTACTGATTCGTCAGCGGAAAGCTTGAGGTGAAACAGCGTGGAATTTGACACCATCGCAGCGGTTGCGACCCCCATGGGGGAGGGCGGGATTGCGGTGATTCGCGTCAGTGGCCCGGACGCAATCGAAGTTGTGGATAAGATATACCGGGGCAAGCGGAAGTTGTCCACTGTGGACAGCCACACGATTCATTACGGACATCTGTACGATCCACAGACCGGCGAGCGAGTGGAAGAAGTGCTGGTCTCGGTGATGCGTGCACCGCGGACGTTTACGCGGGAGGACGTGGTGGAGGTGAACTGCCACGGCGGGATCGTGTCCGTGGAACGGGTACTGGAGCTGATACTGGACAACGGTGCTCGCCTGGCGGAGCCCGGGGAGTTTACGAAGCGTGCGTTTTTGAACGGACGCATCGATTTGTCCCAGGCCGAAGCGGTGATTGACCTGATCCGCGCCAAGACGGACAAGGCAATGAAAGTAGCGCTCAACCAGGTGGAGGGGAAACTGTCCCAGCTGATTCGCAAGCTGCGGCAAAACCTGATTGAGGCCATGGCCCACATCGAGGTGACACTGGACTACCCGGAGCACGATGTGGAAGAAGTAACGCAGAACTTTTTGCGCGAAAAATGCACAGAGGTCAAACAGGAGATCGGCCGACTGCTGCAGACGGCCCGACAAGGAAAGATCCTGCGCGAGGGGCTGTCCACGGCGATTATCGGCCGGCCCAATGTCGGCAAATCGTCGCTCTTGAACAGCCTGGTGCAGGAGGAAAAGGCGATCGTCACCGACGTGGCGGGCACGACCCGGGACGTCATCGAGGAATACGTGAATGTGCGCGGCGTGCCGCTGCGCTTAATTGATACAGCCGGCATTCGCGAGACGGAGGACATCGTGGAAAAGATCGGCGTGGAAAAGTCGCGGCAACTGCTGCAGCAAGCCGATCTCGTGCTGCTGGTGCTCAATTACAACGAGTCGCTCACGCCTGACGACTACGCCATTTTTGACGCGGCCAAAGGATTCCAGGTGATCGTCATCATCAACAAGGTGGACCTGCCGCAACGCATCGACCTGGATGAAGTGAGACGGCACTTCCCCAATCGGCCGCTCATCCTGACCTCGGCCAGGGAGGAGACAGGCATTGATCAGCTTGAGCAGGCGATTGCCGATCTCTTTTTTAGCGGCCGCGTACAGCAGGACGACCTGACCTACGTGAGCAACGCCCGTCATATTCAACTGCTGCGCCAGGCGGAACAGGCCATTGACGATGCGATCAGCGGCATCGACAACCTGATGCCGATCGATATGGTGCAGATCGACATCAAAAAGGCGTGGGAATTGCTCGGCGAAGTGATCGGAGAGAGTGTGGGCGAAGATTTGATCGACCAGATATTCTCCCAGTTTTGTCTGGGCAAGTGAAAAAACAAGAGAGTGCGCCCATACTGGAGAGTAAGGAGGAAAACCATGAACGCAACCTACGAAGCGGAATCGTATGACGTCATAGTAATTGGTGCGGGTCATGCCGGCTGCGAGGCAGCGTTGGCGGCGGCGCGCATGGGATGCAGCACGCTGCTGTTGACCATTAACCTGGATGCGGTTGCCTTTATGCCGTGCAACCCGTCTGTCGGCGGGCCGGCCAAGGGGCATGTCGTACGCGAAATCGACGCCTTGGGCGGAGAGATGGGCAAAAATACAGACAAAACGCACATTCAGATGCGGATGCTGAACACGGGCAAAGGTCCGGCTGTTCACGCCCTGCGCGCGCAGGCAGACAAATTTGCCTATCAGCATCAGATGAAACACACGATTGAGCAGACTCCCAACCTGGTCCTGCGTCAGGCGATGGTGGATGAGCTGATCGTCAACAACGGCGTCTGCGAAGGGGTGATTACGCAGACGGGAGCCCGCTATTCGGCGAAAGCGGTTGTCCTGACCACCGGAACGTATCTGCGCGGGAAAATCATTCTGGGCGATCTCCAGTACGAAAGCGGTCCAAACAACATGCGGCCGTCGATCCGTCTCGCCTATCATCTGCAGGAATTGGGCTTTGAGATGGTTCGCTTCAAGACCGGGACGCCGCCGCGTGTGCACAAGAGCAGCGTCGACTTCTCCAAGATGGAGATTCAGCCCGGCGACACCGTGCCGCGCGCGTTTTCGTACGAGACCACCGAGTTTATCATGGATCAACTGCCGTGCTGGCTGACCTATACCAATGAAGAAACACACCGGATGATCAACAACAACCTGCATCGCGCGCCGATGTACTCCGGCATCATCGAGGGAACGGGGCCGCGCTATTGTCCGTCCATCGAGGACAAGGTGGTGCGTTTCAGCGACAAGCCGCGGCACCAGGTGTTCCTGGAGCCGGAGGGACGTCACACCGAAGAGATGTACGTGCAGGGGATGTCCACCAGCTTGCCGGAAGACGTGCAGTTGGCCATGCTGCGTTCCATGGCCGGCCTGGAAAATGTAAAAATGATGCGGCCGGGGTACGCCATCGAGTACGACGCGATTGTGCCGACACAGCTGTGGCCGTCGTTGGAAACCAAACTGGTGGAAGGGCTGTTCACAGCCGGTCAGATCAACGGTACGTCCGGCTATGAAGAGGCAGCCGGCCAAGGCTTGATGGCCGGGATTAACGCAGCGCGAAAAGTACAGGGAAAACCGCCGATCATTTTGGGGCGGGAACAGGCGTACATCGGGGTGTTGATCGACGACCTGGTGACCAAAGGAACCAATGAACCGTACCGGCTGCTCACTTCCCGGGCAGAATACCGGCTGCTGCTGCGACACGACAACGCTGACCTGCGCCTGACCGACATCGGTTACGAGATCGGCCTGATCAGCGAAGAGCGCTATCGCAAGTTCTGCCGCAAACGGGAACTGATCGAGAAGGAAAAGGAACGAATCATGAACACCCGCGTCCGTCCGGATATGCCGCACGTGCAGGAAGTGCTGCGCGCGGCCGGTACACCGGAATTGACGGAAGTGACCGACCTGGCCCAACTGCTCCGCCGTCCGGAAATCACCTATCAGCACATCATCCAAATGGTGCCGACTTCGGAACCAGTGCCGGAAGATGTGGCAGAGCAGGTGGAAATCCAAATCAAGTACGACGGCTACATCCGCAAGTCGCTGCAGCAGGTGGAACGGATGAAAAAGATGGAGGAACGCCGTATTCCGGACGACATTGATTACCATCAAATCTCCGGCTTGTCCAAAGAAGCGCAGGAAAAAATGAGCAAAGTCCGTCCGCTGAATATCGGGCAGGCATCCCGCATATCCGGCGTAAACCCGGCAGACATCTCCGTATTGATGATATATCTGGAGCAGTACAATCGCGTGAGAACGGCCGAGTAAGGAGACGAAGGCATGAACAAGGAGCAATTTGCCGAGGCGCTGGCAGCAAAGGGCATCGTGCTGTCCGCCCGCCAGTTGGAGCAGTTTGACGCGTACTACCGCCTGCTGGTGGAGTGGAATGAAAAAATGAACCTGACTGCGATTACCGAAGAAGGACAGGTGTACGTGAAGCATTTTTACGACTCGATTACGCCTGCCTTCTACTTTTCCTTTGATCAGGTGGAGTCTGTGGCAGACATCGGCGGAGGGGCGGGATTTCCCAGCATCCCGTTGAAAATCTGCTTTCCTCATCTCAAGATGACCATCATTGACTCGCTGAACAAACGGATGACCTTTTTGAATCACGTTGCCGCCGAACTTGGTCTGGAAGACGTATATCCGGTCCACGGCCGGGCGGAGGAGCGCGGACAGGAAGCGGCGTATCGGGAGTCGTTTGATCTCGTGGTGGCCCGCGCGGTCGCTCGTCTGAACGTGCTGGCCGAGTATTGCCTGCCGTTCGCCCGCGTCGGCGGTCATTTCATCGCGTTGAAGGGAGCCGATATCTCGCCGGAACTGAACGAGGCGAAAAAGGCAATCAAGACCCTGGGCGGCAAGACGAAAAAAGTAGAGACGTTTCAACTGGTGGAGGAAGCGGGGGAGCGTAACATCGTCATCATTGAAAAACTGGGCGCCACCCCGAAAGGTTATCCGCGCAAGCCGGGCACCCCTGCCAAAAAACCGCTGCTGTAGAAGCAGGCGGCAGCGGGGCGGCTGCGGGATCACCGACGTTATTGGAGACCAGAGGGCTATGGCACAACGCTGTGGCCCTTTTTTGGCAGAGGGGAATGATTGCAAGCTGCCCAAGCGGCAAACGCATGGTGAAGAATCAGCCGAATCGAATCTGTCTGCTGGCAGGCTTGGGAACACCGTTGGGGACACCGGAATCGCCTCCGCCTGTACTGAAAAAAACATGTTTGGCCCAGTGAGCCGCCAGTGCTTTTTTAAAGCGGACAGCCGTTCATTGATAAAAGCCGATTAGTCCGCATACTTTCAAAGAAAGCAGTCTTTTTTCGCAAGAGACGATAGCATGAACGGGAGGTTGAGAGGGAAATGGATACGCTTCATGCAACTTTTTTCCCGCCGGAACTGCCTACGATTTTGCTTCGACTGTTTTTGGCGTTTGTGACCGGAGCCATTATGGGATTGGAACGAGAGCGTTTCATCAGAGGAGCCAATCGGCAGCGGGGAGCAGGATTCCGCACGTACAGTCTCGTCTGCTTCGGTTCATGCCTGTTTGGACTTGCTTCCATCTACGGCTTTTCGAGCAGTGGTGTAAACAACGATCCAGGCCGCGTAGCCGCCCAGGTGGTTACCGGCATGGGCTTTTTGGGCGCAGGGGCGATTATCAAGTTTAATGGTACGGTTAAAGGGCTGACGACGGCGGCGGGCATGTGGGTGGCTTCGGCCATCGGTTTGATGTTCAGCGCCGGCATGTACATCACGGCAATCATTGCGGCATTTTTTGCTTATCTGACGCTTGATTTCCACCGCTTGTTCCCCCATTTGTTCAACTTCCGGAGCCGGCAGGAGCCAGGAGATGACGATTATGAATACGAACATCAGGAACAGGAAGGAAACAAGCAAGACAGTAATTGATGTTTCACGTGAAACACGTTTCCGCAGCAGGAATTAAACGGACCGTGCAGAATAATTAGGAAAGAAGAAGACTGTAAGACAGATACGCATGTGCCACGGCGTCAACGATTTGGTAAAAAATCCGCAGGAAAAGCACTCGACTGCATCACAGAGACGACGTCGACTGTTTTGCTGTTTCAGAAAAAAAGATAAACACACGTCACGATGATTTGCCTGGAGCAGTAGATATACGCTTGGCTGATGAAGCATGATCATTCTTGGAAGGACTACTCCAGCAGGTGTTCTTCCTGTTTCAACACGCAAATGCTTCAGTGATGCGCAGCCTGAAACAGCAGGATGAACCATTCACAATAGAAGGATCGACAGCTTTGAAAAGCGACGATCAGACGATCAAAAGTTTTTCTTTCGACCGTATCACCCAACCCAGCAACGTGTGAGCTCGCCAGACCGATACGGGAAGAAAATGTTCCGAAATCCAATAATGATGACGGCTGCGTCGAACGGCTCAGGCGGAAGTTTTGTCAACCAGGGAATCGTCACGTCTTGTTTAGCACAGCGGCTGATGGAACGGTTGGAAGTGGGGGATGCAAACCATGGCAGTTAAAGATTCATTTTCTCGCATTTTCGGGTTGACGGACAAAACAGACAATGAAGAAATACGACAAATACCCGTTGATGAAATCGTACCCAATCCATATCAGCCTCGGACGGTATTTGATGACGAAAAAATCGATGAACTGTGCCAAACCATCCGCACGCATGGATTGATTCAACCGATTGTCGTTCGCTTGCGAAACAACCGATACGAGTTGATCGCTGGGGAGCGGCGTTGGCGTGCGACGAAAAAGCTGGGGATGGAGCGTATTCCGGCAATTATCAAGGATTTTAACGATACCCAGACAGCTTCGATCGCCTTGATTGAAAACCTGCAGCGCGAAGGCTTGACGGCCATTGAAGAAGCCATCGCGTATCAGAAGCTGATTGACCTGCACAACCTGACGCAGGAAAGCCTGGCGCAGCGTTTGGGCAAAGGGCAGTCCACCATCGCCAACAAGCTGCGGCTGCTCCATTTGCCGCAGGAGATTCAGGATGCCCTGCTCACCCGAAAAGTGACGGAGAGACACGCGCGCGCTTTGATTCCGTTGAAGAATGCCGATTTGCAGCGCAAAGTCCTGCAGGAAATTCTGGAGCGGGAATGGAACGTCAAGCAGACGGAGACGCGGGTAAAGCAGCTCCTGGAGGCAGCAGAACAACCCAAACAGGAAAAAGAGGCAAAGCCAAAGTGGAAAGCTTTTTCCCGGGATGCGCGCATCGCTATCAACACGGTGCGTCAGTCCATTGACATGGTGCTGCAGACCGGTCTGGCAGTCGAGACGAATGAAGAGGACCACGAGGAATACTATCAATTTACTATTCGCATTCCCAAACGGATGGAAGGGAAATGAGACAATAGACCTAATAGAGGTACACACGGATTTCCAATGGGGAAAGGACACGATGATCGAATCGTTCCGTAAAGCAGGAACACGGTGGCGGACAACAGCCGCCTTTCTTTTTGGCTCTCGTCCCATTTTGATGATTTGGGAGGACGAAGAGGCACTTCGGGCCCTTGGGTGGAAAAATGTTTCAATTCTAAATTCCAGCGTACGACTCTGGATTAAATCTGGTAACATGGTTAGTAGAATGGTGTAAAAATGAGGTGGAGAAGTTGGGTAAAATCATTGCGGTAGCAAACCAGAAAGGTGGCGTAGGAAAGACGACCACGTCCGTCAACCTCAGCGCTTGTTTGGCTACGTTGGGAAAGAAAGTGCTGCTGGTGGACATTGATCCGCAGGGGAACGCAACCAGCGGGATTGGTGTGAACAAAGCGGATGTGCGCTACTGTATCTACGACGTGCTCATCAATGATGTCAGCCCCGTAGATGCCACGTTGCCCACTGACATCAATGGTCTGATGATCATCCCTGCTACCATTCAATTGGCCGGTGCGGAAATTGAGCTCGTCCCAACCATCTCGCGTGAGGTTCGGTTAAAAAAGGCACTGGAAGTCGTCAAAGACAAATACGATTACGTCATTATCGATTGTCCGCCTTCGCTCGGAATCCTGACGGTGAATTCCCTGACGGCGGCGGATTCGGTGCTGATTCCGATCCAGTGTGAGTACTATGCGCTGGAAGGATTGAGCCAACTGCTGAACACGATCCGCCTGGTTCAGAAACATTTGAACTCTCAGCTGACGATCGAAGGCGTCGTTCTGACCATGCTGGATGCGCGTACCAACCTGGGACTGCAGGTAATTGAAGAAGTGAAGAAGTACTTTCAGGAAAAGGTGTACAAGACGATTATTCCCCGCAATGTGCGCTTGAGTGAAGCGCCGTCGCACGGACAGGCGATTATCACGTATGATCCGCGCTCTCGCGGAGCGGAAGTGTATACCGACTTGGCGAAGGAAGTGGTAGGGGTATGAGCAGGGGCTTAGGGAAAGGTTTGAACGCGTTGATCACGTCCAATCTCATTGAAGAGGGTGAGAGCGTAACGGAGATCGCCGTCGGAGATATTCGTCCCAACCCGTATCAACCACGGAAAGAGTTTGAACCGACAGCGATCGAAGAACTGGCTCAGTCGATCAAGGAACACGGTATCATTCAGCCGCTGATTGTGCGAAAAAGCATCAAAGGCTATGAATTGGTGGCGGGAGAACGGCGATTGCGGGCAGCCAAATCGGTCGGATTGAAAAAAGTGCCCGCCGTGGTCAAGGCGTACTCCGACCAACAGTTGATGGAGATTGCCCTGATCGAAAACCTTCAGCGGGAAGATCTGAATCCGCTCGAAGAAGCGGAAGCGTACGAAAAGCTGATCGCTCATCATTCGTATACGCAGGAACAGTTGGCCCAAAAGATCGGCAAGAGCAGACCGCACGTGGCCAATATGCTGCGCCTGCTACAGCTGCCCAAAAAGATTCGCGAAATGGTGTCAGCGTCAGAGCTGTCGATGGGACATGCCCGTGCATTGTTGTCCGTGGAAAAGGAAACGGTACAACTCCAGCTTGCCAATGATGTCGTCAAAAAGGGATTGAGTGTGCGGCAGTTGGAGGAAATGGTGAAACAACTGAATGTTTCACGTGAAACACCGAAGAAGAAAAAGCCCAAAAAGGAACCCCAGCTCATGGAACTGGAGGAACGTTTGCGCAGCCGTCTTGGCACATCGGTGAAGATTAAAAAGGGAACCAAACGGGGGAAAATCGAGATCGACTTCTACTCGCAGGAAGACTTGCAGCGCATATTGGACATTTTGTATGTGGAGTAACCCCATAAGGAGGAAGCAATGCGGATCATTTACCTGGACAATGCTGCTTCTACCTGGCCCAAACCGCCCGGGGTAAAGGAAATGATGGCTGAGGTGCTTGATGAGTTTGCGGCCAATCCGGGCAGAGGCGGGCACGCGTTGGCGATGAAGGCGAGCAAGACCGTGTTTCGGACGCGGGTGCAATTGGCTCGGTTGTTTGGGATTCAAAACCCGAATAACCTCTTTTTTTATCTCAATGCGACCCAGGCGCTGAATCAAGCGATCAAAGGGTTTTTGAAAGAAGGGGACCATGTCGTCACATCGTCGATTGAGCACAACTCCGTGCGCCGTCCGCTGGAGTACATGCGTCGGACCAAACAGGTGGAAATAACCTATGTGGAACCGAGAGACGACCAACGGTTTCACGCGGAAGATTTTGATCGGGCGATCACGCCTAAAACGAAACTATTGGTGGTCAGCCACGCCTCCAATTTGACCGGGGTGATTCTGCCGGTCGCCGAATTGGGGGAAGTGGCGAAGCGGCACGGTGTCGTATTGCTTGTGGACGCGTCCCAATCGGCAGGGGTCTTGCCGATCGACGTGGAGCAAATGAACATCGGCATGCTGGCATTCCCCGGACACAAGGGACTTTACGGGCCCCAGGGGACCGGCGGCCTGTACGTTCACGAGTCAATAGATCTGGAGCCGCTGATCCACGGAGGGACAGGCAGTCAATCAGAAGCAATCGAACAGCCGACGACCAGGCCGGACCGCTATGAGAGCGGAACAGTCAACACGACGGGATTGGCTGGTCTGTTGGCCGGAGTGACGTTTGTCATGGAAAAAGGCGTGGAAGCCATTCGTGCACATGAGTGGGAACTGACGAAGCGGACGATATCGGGACTGCAGGAGATTCCGGGAGTGGAATGGTACGGACCGGGCATTGAAACGGAAAGAGTCGGCGTCGTTTCCTTTAACATCGCAGGCGTTGATGCTGCGGAGGCGTCTTTTATCCTGGATCAGCAGTACGGGATTGCGACGCGGGCCGGCTACCACTGCTCGCCGCTGGGACACCAGACCGCAGGAACGGAACAGCGAGGAGCCGTGCGGGTCAGCTTTGGCGTCTTTAATACGGAGGAAGACGTAGACGCGCTGCTGGAAGCGGTCCGCGAGATTGCGTCCGCGTTCAACCCGGCGTAGGCGGAAGAGGCCACGTTGCCTGCTCAGGTGATGACCGGCAGAGTCCCTGGTGAGACAGAGATTCTGACATGATTGCACCGGCAACAACCAGATGGAAATTCCGCGAACGGCATGAAACAGCAAGGAGAGAACGCTTGAGGAGGAACATAAGAAGGCGGCTGTGCCTTCGCGGCAGCGCTTTGCAGGGAAAGGCGAAAGAGGGAATAACGGCAGAGTGAAAACAGCTTTGTACATATGTGCAGAAGAGGCTGTTTCGAATGCCCTGTGTAAAAGCCCCCGGTAAAAGCACCGCGTACAGAAATGGCAAAACGGAGTTCTTCCAAAAGCTGCGATCACAGAGGAGTGGAGAACGTGTTTTTGTTGGGGACACTGGTAAATACGCTTGCCATTGCGGCGGGAGCATTGCTGGGGCGCTTGTTGTCCGGCATCCCGGAATCAATCCGGCAGACGGTGATGCAGGGGATTGCTCTTGCCGTTATCGTGCTGGGAGTGAAAATGAGCCTGGATACGAACAACATTTTGATCATGATTGTCAGCATCGTGCTGGGCTCGATCATCGGAGAACTGATGGGCATCGATAAAAACCTGAATCGCTTGGGCCAATGGCTGGAGAAAAAGATGGGGGGAAACCGACAGGGGACAATCGCTACCGGGTTTGTAACGGCAACGCTGGTGTACTGCATCGGTGCCATGGGCGTGTTGGGTTCGTTGGACAGCGGTTTGCGCAACAACCACGACATTTTGTACACGAAATCTATGCTGGATGGCTTGTCGGCGATCATCTTTTCATCGACATTGGGCATAGGCGTCATCTTCTCCGCGATTCCCGTCTTTCTCTATCAGGGAACGATTGCCCTGTTGGCCACACAAATCAACAGTCTGGTCAGCCCGGCGATGCTGGAGGCCATCCTGGCGGAGGTAACGGCGGTAGGGGGATTGATGATTATCGCGATCGGCATCAACATTTTGGAATTGCGGAAAATCAATGTCGCCAATATGCTGCCTGCACTGGTAATTGCGGCAGTGAGTGTTCCGCTTGTGGAGTGGTTGGACACCTTCTTCAAATAACGTGGACGAATTATTCCTTTGGCC
Source organism: Brevibacillus sp. NL20B1 (assembly GCF_018195675.1). Taxonomy (NCBI): domain Bacteria; kingdom Bacillati; phylum Bacillota; class Bacilli; order Caryophanales; family Paenibacillaceae; genus Brevibacillus; species Brevibacillus sp. NL20B1. The sequence continues at coordinate 36,554 of NZ_JAGTPT010000028.1, read as the reverse complement.
GCAAATAAATGCAGAGTCAATATGTGTGTAGAAAACCGTGCGGGCAATTGCATGGCAACCATGACCACAAATAGAGGACCGTCAGGGAACGAAACATATCCCTGACGGTTTTTTTGCAACGAAACTGGATTGGTCCCCGTTTATTTTTGATTCGCTTTTTTCCATTCCTCATGGTAGTTCCATACCCGATTCCATAGATCGTCACGCTCCAGCTTGCTATAATTGACCAAATGCTCCTGAAACACATCTCCCAGCACTTCCAGCCATTGCGATTTTGTACGGAGTTCGATTTTCTCAATCCCATCGATTCCCCGCTTGTTCCATATACAGCCTCTCAATTCATTACTGCCCGTGGCGTGTCTGTGCCGAACAAGAAACAGCTTATACCAGGGTGACTCCGGCGACGTGCTGTAAAATTCGTGTTTGGGTTTGAACTCTTCCAGGTCCTCCAAGTCATCAGGAGCAAAATCTACACCGACAAACGATGCGTTCGGGTCATGAACAAGCCGCCAACCGCCTTGAACGACGCCGGAGCTCTCAACCTGGTAGCGCAGCGGCCCTTGTTCGTAAGTGCCGATCTGCAGCGGGATTGGTTCATAGGGCATATCGCCCAATCCCACATCGACGATGTATCGCTGTTCTTGTTGCTCTTCATTCGGCAGGCTGACGGTTAACCCGAGGTGAAAGGAATTGATCCGAGGTTCCTGCCCCAGAGGCTGGACGCCGGCTCTATGCCAAAAAACCCGGAAGCCAAGCGAACGAAGAAGCACACTGAATGCGCCGTTCAAGTGAAAGCAATAACCGCTGCGGTTACTCAGCATGAGCCGGACGCACTCATCCAGATCGATCGGAGCCGGTCTGCCGGCGACGATATCAATGGTTTGCCAGGAGATGGATGCCACATGCGCTCTGTGAAGCTGCGTGAGGTAAGACAAGGTTGGCGGCTGTATGTCCTCAATGCCGATTCTTTTCAAGTATGTTTTGATTTCAGCGGGGGTCATCATGATTCCATCATCACTTTCCTAGGTTGTGTGTCGTTTCCCAACTTCCTCACGAGTTCGATAAATTGTTCAACGGCTTGATCAATGCGCTGTAATATCTCCGGATCTCGAGGAGCCCCATCCCGATCAAAGAGGGGGTGACCGTCCCCGATCGAGATCCATTCCGGACTTAGAATACCGTGAAGATTCCGGATGATGCTTTGCAAATGGACAAGTGAACTCACACCGAGACGCCCGCCTGCCGAGCTTACGGTCAATACCGGCTTGCCCGCTACGTGGCTGTTATCCAAATAATCCAGCGCATTCTTCAACGAACCGGAGATGGAACCATGGTATTCGGGAGTTGCCAGGATGAGGCCGTCAGCTTGTTTGACTGATCTGATCATAAAATCTGCTTCCGGGTGAACATCTTCCGCATCGGGGGAAAAGAGCGGCAGCCGCACAACCGCCAGATCGATAAAGGAGACCTGGATGTTTCGGGCTTTCAGAATGGTTTCGATATAACGAAGCACACTTGTACTTGTCGCGTTTTGCCGGTTGCTCCCGGCGATCATGGCAATGTGCATCATTATGACCTCGCTTTGCTTGTTTTTTTCAGCTGCTTTGCTGATGTGCTAGAAACATTCCACGGCATATTCACTCCAATGACCCCGGAGATAATCAGGACAGCGCCGCATAGATGACTCCAAGTAACGCTCTCCTCCAAGATCAACGCACCCGCTCCGATGGCGATAATCGTGGACAAGTGGGAGAATACGCTCATCTTGGCGGCTTCCATCCGGGATAAGACAAAATTGGCCATATAGGCAGTTGCCACTTGAATCAAGCCAAGACAGCTGATCAAGGCGATAAAGACACCGCTGGAAAGAGGAGCGACAAAGGTATCAATCGTTCCTGCCGCAGCATGGATGCCAAGGGATGCAGTCAAAAATGAGACGAATGCGATCCCCACCATAAAAAAACTGATTTCCATAGCACTGAAATGTCTGGTGACCAATCGGGCCAGCACGTTGTACCCGGCTAATGTGACACATGCGAGAACGAGCAAGGCGATGCCGGTGGTCCGCGACCAGTCGCTTGCGCCATTCATGGTATAAATGAACACAATGCCGCTCGCAGACAGAAGAAGAGAGAGCTTCTGCATCAAGGTGGTCGTTTCTTTTAAAAAGACGGAAGCAAATATCATCGTGACGGCTGGCGTCATGGCGCTGATGATGCCGCCTTCCGCAGACGCAGCATGCTGGAGCCCATATGTTTGCAGCACGAAGTAAGCGATTGGGTATAAGGAGGCCAGCAGCAGCAAGGAAAACAGCGGTTTGCCGCGGTAGCCCAGTTTGAAGAATCCAAAGATCGCCGGGACAATCATGACCGCAAAAGCGACGGCGAAACGGTAGGTCAACGTATCGAGAGGAGTAGCGAAGGTCAACGTCAGTTTGACAAGCAGAAACGTTACGCCAATCACCGCCGCATTCAGAATGGCAACGAAATAAGCAAGTTTCAGCTGCCAAATCACCCCCAGGAGTTGCAACGTGATGGTTGCCGGCAGAACATCCCGTGCGTCATAATATGTGACCAAATGGTCACTTTTAATATATGTTACTATATGGTAACATGTCAATGGTTATTGATATGTTTTACCATTGCCTAGTTCGTGGACATCATGGAGGCATTTCCATATGGACGATATATTTAAAGCACTGGCCGATCCCAGCAGGCGAACACTGTTGGACCTGTTGTATGAAAAGGATGGCCGAACATTACATGATCTCTGCACTCATCTGCAGATGTCCCGATTCGGCGTTATGAAGCATCTTCGCATTCTGGAGGAAGCGGGCCTGCTTACTACGTGTAAGGTAGGGCGGGAGAAGTACCACTACTTGAACCCTGTAGCCATTCGCCAAATCTACGACAGGTGGGTAAGCAAGTACGCCGAACCGTGGGTGTCGGGATTAAGCCTGCTAAAAAAAGAGATGGAGAGTGGACCCGCCATGGAACAAAAGCCCAGGCATATTAACCGCATTGCGATCAAAACAAATCCGGAACAGGTCTGGAACGCGCTGACCAATCCTTCGCTGACTTCTCAATATTGGTATAATGGAATGATTAAAGGTGAATTCAAAGCAGGCTGTCCGTATGAGATATGGAATCCCCAAGGGCAGCTGCAGGCAAAAGGGGAGTTTCTTGTCGTGGAGCCGCCCCGTCGGCTGGTGATGACATGGCAACTGCTTGTGCAAGCCGACACCGCGGAGGAGAAGCCATCACGTTTGACTTGGGAGATCGAGCCGCATGCTGAGTTTGCCGGAGTGACATTGGTGACTGTCGTGCACGACGAGTTTGAGGAAGCACCAAATACATCCCGTGTATTGGAAGAGGGATTGCCGATCGTTCTGTCCGGTATGAAAACATTGATCGAGACAGGCAGGTCATTAACTTCCTAATCCAGCTAAAGCCGAGCGGTGTCAGGGTGAATCCCTGATAACATGCTCGGTTTTTGTTTTATGATGATGATGAACGGGATCATATGATAATACAGTCATAAACTCAAGTAACTTCGCGGGGGAGAGGGCAGAATGCTTGGATTCATTGTGAATCCCGTTTCGGGGAACGGCAGGGGAGCAATGGTATGGAAGCAGCTGGAGGAGGAATTGAGGCAGAGGAACGTCGCGTACTTGGTGCGTAAGACGTCCATGGCGGGCGAAGCGAAGCAGCTTGCCGTGGACGTGCTGCAAAACGGAAGCGTAACCGGAATTGTGGCAGTGGGCGGTGACGGAACGGTCAATGAAGTGGTAAACGGAATTCACGAATCGCAGGTTGCCTGTGCGTTTGGCCATATTCCGGCGGGATCGGGGAACGACTTTGCCCGCGGACACAATTTGCCGCGCGATCCGCTCCAGGCGTTGGAGAAGATTTTGCAAGGAAATGTAACCAAAACGATTGATGTGCTCCAGCTCAACGGAATGGTGGCGATAAATTCCGTTGGCGCCGGATTGGACGGTCAGGTGGCAGTAACGGCAAACCGGGCGCGCTATAAACGGTGGCTGAACAAGATCAAGCTGGGAGTCCTGGCTTATTTCCTTGCAGTTGTGCGCGTTCTGCTCACATACAAGCCCTGCTCGGTGACGGTTGTGATCGACGACCGTCAGGAGACGCTGGAAAACGTCTGGCTGATCGCTGTTGCAAACATATCCAGTTACGGTGGAGGGATGCAGATTTGTCCAGATGCGGTTCCGGACGACGGCCGAGCAGACATCTGTGTGGTCAGCCACGCCAGCCGCTGGAGCCTGCTTCGGGCCTTTCCGCTGATTTATACGGGCAAACATGTACATCATCCGGCGGCTCGCTTTTTTCGCGGCTCTACCATCACCATTCAATCGGAACGACCAATGGTGGTGCATGCCGACGGCGAAATGGCGGGCGTTACGCCGATCACCGTGAATGTGGCCAGGCGGCGATTGACCATCTTGTCATAACAGCAAAAAGACTTGTATTCCCCGTAAGGAAACAAGTCTTTTTTTTATCAGAATGGTTGAAGCGTTTCTTACTCTTGCAGCGCCGTGCCCAGTTTGTTTTGATCCCCGGAAACAATCAGCGCGGCCTGAAACAGGGCATTGGCGATAATCTCCGCCATGCGCATGACCACGTAGAGCCGGGTGTTTTGCAGGACGAAATACTCCATGAAACCACCGACGTTGACGATGCCGGTAATGTGAAAGGTACCGACCGAGGGCAGGTCCTTTTTTACGCCGGCGCCTGGCTTCAGGGGCCCGTCCGCCACGTTGATATTGCCCACATTGCTAAACTGGCCGAGACAGGCGTCGATGGCGATGAGCAGTGCCTGTGGATGGGTCCGGTTAATTTCATCCAGTTTTTCGCGGAGATTCATGGCGTGCACGGGTTCTTCCAGGGTTCCGTATACGTGCAACAGGTGGTGCGTGCGGGCTTTCAATTTGCTGCCGACCAACGGCCCAAGCGCGTCGCCGGTAGAACGGTCGGTTCCGATGCAGAGGATGACGATGTCGTCGCGTTGCGTTTTCAGGAGGATGCGCTGCGCCAGGTGTTGAGCCAACTGATCTGCGGCGGTTTCATTTCGATACTCGACGGTAAACGGTGGCAAGGAGCTGTCCTTGCGCTGGCTATCAAACAGGTTCATGACTACCCCCAAGTCTCGCGTCGTTCAAGGCCGATAACACCGAATGCGGTTCACACCAAAAGTATTCACAGTATAGTACCGGACGGGTTTTTTTATACCAGCTAATACAAAGGTTGCGGCTGTTTTGAACGCTCTGGATAGTGAAACAACGACAGGCAAAGCGTGATGGGCCTGTTTCATTTCTATGCCTTGACGCATTACCCGCAGAAGCAATTCTTTACAACCGGGGAAACTGGCGCGGTTGTATCCGAACAGGTACAATGGGAACAGAAAAAGTGGAGGGAGGGGCTCGATGTGGAAGGCGAGACTGTACTGATCGCGTTCGATTCCACCCAGCAGGCACTGCGGGCGGAGATGCTGCTGGAGTATGCCGATATCGACATTGACACTCGTCCGACCCCGAAAGAAATCACGGCCGGCTGCGCCTTGTCCATTGAGTTCCCGCTGGCTGATTACCGGCAGGCCAGAGAAATCATCGAAGGGCAGCATGTAGAAATTCGCGGCTACTTTCGCTTGTTTTCCGACTGCTACCACGAAATCGACGAACACGGAAACAGGAAGGAGCAGTAAACGTGACAGAGGAAATTGCCAAACAGGAGCGATGGTTTGAGACGTTGTATGCGCAAGCGAGCGCTTACCTGACCAATCCCGACACATGGATCACAATCGGAGCGATCGTCCTGAAAATCCTGCTGATTATCATCTTGTCCCGCATCGTGGTGGCGCTCGTCCAGGCGGCGGTAAACCGGGTGTTTCAACATCGGCGGGGGAGCAAGCTGCAGATCGAGCAGCGGCGGGTCGACACGCTGCGGGTGCTGGTGAACAACGTCGCTCGTTACTCGATCTATTTTTTGGCCATCTTGCTGACACTGCAGCAGTTGGGCGTCGACCTGCGTCCCGTGCTGGTCAGCGCAGGGGTGCTGGGGCTGGCAGTCGGGTTTGGCGCGCAAAGCCTGGTGCGCGACGTGATCACCGGCTTCTTCATCATTTTTGAAGATCAGTTCGCCGTGGGCGATGTGGTCACGATCAACAACATGACGGGTACGGTGCAGGAGATCGGCCTGCGGATCACCCGGATTCGCAGTTGGACGGGGGAGGTTCACATTTTCCCCAACGGCAGCATCACGCAGGTGACCAACTATTCGCTGCAAAACACGTTGGCGGTCGTGGACGTATCGGTTGCCTATGAAGAGGATCTGGACAACGTCGAACGCGTCCTGAAAGAGATCATCAAAAAGGCGCAGGACGAAGTACCGGATATCGTCGCGGAACCGCAATTGCTTGGCGTTCACGCCTTCGGTCCGATGGAAGTGATCATGCGCGTGACGGCGGAATGCAAACCGAACACCCATCACGGTGTGAGCCGCAAGCTGCGGGCGATGATCAAGCGGGAGTTCGACGCCCGCGGCATCGAAATTCCGTATCCGCGGTTGGTGTTCCAGCCAAAAGGACAAGCCTGACAAGAGGAAAAGGAGGGAGAAGCATGGAACGTAAGCAGTTTGCCCTGGGGGACATCGTGCAGATGAAAAAGCCCCATCCATGTGGGACAAACGCCTGGAAAGTAATCCGCATGGGTATGGACATCCGCATTAAATGCACCGGGTGCGAACACAGCGTGATGATCCCGCGTCTGGAATTTGAGCGGAAAATGAAAAAAGTGCTGGTTCGGGCAGAGGAACAGCCGGAATCGTAACCGTTCACGGCTGGAATGCCGGGTCGGCGAAAACGATGGCAAGCACAGCAAAATCGAACAAGCGAGCACAAGGAAAGAGGATGCGACGCGTCACAGGTTGCATCCTCTTTCGTTTGGTCAATGATGGCAAAAGGCAAGGGACCCGGTCGGTTGCCGTCTGGCCTTGCGCAACACCTCGTGTGGTTACCCTCTCGATATTCAGGCAAAGCCGCTGTCGAAGCGATGCCGGGGATGGATATGCTCGCTTCAAACGGTTGTACACCTTATATAGCTTGGATAGCGCGGGGACGTTACTCGCAGTCACAACCAACGATAACAAGCAGGATGAAGAGAACCAGCACAAGCGCGAAACCGTCGAAGCGGCCGTTGAAGATACCCACTAGCTAACACCTCCTACCCTGGATTCATTACCTATGCTATGTCAGAGGAGAGGAGGCGGTATGGGCGTTTGTCACGCTGCGCGGAAATTAAGTTATACACAATACTATCCACAAAAATGTGGACAACCAGGTCGTTTTTCCGGGAATTTGCCGCTAAAACTGTGGATAACCATACGATGCGCCAAATATTATTCACAGTTTTATTCACAAACAATGCAAATCTTTGGATAAATAGTATTAAATATTTTAAATATTTTTATTAGTAAGAAGGAATTTAGGGGGAGGGATATAATTACAGTATTTAGCAAAGATATAACATAAAGAAAAGGGGCGATTCTGTGTGAAAAAGCATGCGTTGGCATCTTTGACGGCGCTGGCAATCGCGTTGACGACCGTATCTTCCCCGTTTATCCCGTACAGCACGGCGGCGGTGGCGGCTGCGGCTGAAGCGCCCGTTTACAAATCCCGCGCCGAAATTCCCGACAAATACAAATGGAAGTTGGATCATATCTACCCGACCGTTCAGGACTGGGAGAAGGACGTCGCCAAGGTGGAAGCGCTGGCAAATGCGTTTACCAAGCATCAGGGCAAACTGGGCCAATCGGTGCAATCGCTGCTGCAGGCATTGGACGACTACAGTGCGCTGATGCGCTTGAACGACAAGGCGTACGTCTATGCCAACATGGCTCTGGACGTCAACTCGGCAAATCCCGAACTGCAAAAGCTGGCCGACCGGGCGGAAAAAATGAACACGCTGGTCTCCGAAAAGACCTCGTGGATGCAGCCGGAGATCGTCGCCATTCCGGACAGCAAGATGAAGAGCTTCCTGGAAGCCAAGGAATTGGCGCCGTACAAAATGATGCTGGAGGACATGATCCGCACCAAACCGTACTCGCTGCCCAAAGAGATGGAGGAATTGCTGGCCAAATCGTCGCCGCTGGGCAACTCGCCGACCAACATCTACAGCATGCTCTCCAAGGACGTGAAATTTCCAAAAATCAAGGACGAAAAGGGGAATGAAGTGCAGTTGACGCGGGCCAACTTCGTCTCCTACCTGGAGAGCAAGGACCCGCGGGTGCGGAAAGATGCGTTCAAGGCATACTATCAGGCGCTGACAGACTTCCAGGACACTTTTGCCCAGACGCTGGCGGCCAAAGTAAAAGCGGACAACTTTTACGCCCAGGCGCGCAATTACGGCTCTGCGCTGGAGGCCAGCCTGACGCCCAACAACATCCCTACGAAAGTGTACGACGAACTGATCGAAACCGTGAACAAAAACCTGCCGCTGTTGCACCGCTACATCGCGCTCAAGAAGAAAATGCTCGGCGTCAAGGAATTGCACATGTACGACATTTACGTGCCGATCGTGCCGTCTGACGACAAGTACATTCCGTACGAGGAAGGCAAGAAGATGGTCATCGACGGACTGCAGGCGCTGGGGGACGACTACGTGAAGGTGCTGGCCGAGGGCCTGGAAGGCGGCTGGGTGGACGTCTACTCCACCGACGACAAGCGCAGCGGGGCGTACCAGTGGGGAGCGTATGACACGCACCCGTACGTGCTGCTCAACTACCAGGGCACGCTGGACGACGTGTTTACGATTGCCCACGAAATGGGCCACGCGATGCAGTCGTACTACACCAACAAGACGCAGCCGTACATCACGTCCAACTATCCGATCTTTACGGCGGAAGTGGCGTCCACGATGAACGAAACGCTGCTGTTCAAGAGCATGTACGAAAAGGCCAAGACCAAGGAAGAGAAAATGTACCTGCTCAATCACTACCTGGAGAACTTCCGCTCCACGCTTTTCAGACAGACCCAGTTTGCCGAGTTTGAGCGGTTGATTCACGAGAAGGAACAGGCGGGTGAATCGCTCAACGCCGAAGCGCTCAAGCAGATTTATCTGGACCTCAACAAGAAGTACTACGGCAAGGACATGGTCTCGGACGAGGAAATCGCCATGGAATGGGCGCGTGTACCGCATTTCTTCAACTACCGCTACTACGTCTACCAATACTCCACCAGCTTCGCCGCTTCCCAGGCTCTGGCCAAACAGGTGCTGGACGAAGGCAAACCGGCAGTCGACCGCATTCGCAAAAACTTCCTCGAAGCAGGAAACTCCGCGCCGCCGATCGAGGTGTTGAAAGCGGCAGGCGTGGACATGTCCACTTCCAAGCCGATCGAACAGGCGATGGAGATCTTCGAGGAGACGCTCAACGAGCTGGAAAAGCTGGTCAACGAAAAGAATTAGTGCAGGAGAAACTCCCTTCGGCAGTGAAGGGAGTTTCCGTGTGTAGACAAAGTTGGTGGCGCATGGGTGATCGGGCCCGCTGGCTCTCTTGACGCCCAGCAAAGAAGTGGATGATGTCCGCTTCAAAACGCGACGCGGGCAGGGGGCAAACATCTGGGTGTTTCGACGAAAGGAAACTTGTGCCCCCTGTTTTTCCCTGCGTCTAGCGTTTTTCCGCTGAGCAGGTCGTCAAAGGAGCTCGCTTGGCCCATCACTCCATGCCATGTACTTTGTCTTCAGCTTCGGTTGATGAATATGCAGGCCTTTCAGCCTGGAAACGATGAAAGATCGTTTCCTTGTGGACACTCAATAAATAAACATTTTGTCTTTAGTCTGACTCCCTTCGGCAGTGAAGGGAGTTTGTTGTATAAATATTACAGAATTGATATATTATTCAATAAGGCTTCGTAGTTAAGCAGCCGACAGGATTGCAAAAGCAGTGAAAAAGTAAAAGTGGGTGAAACAAATTAGTGTAATCCCGTTGTTGTTTACCTTCGTTATCGCATCAGGATTACTGTGGTTGATTTATAAGTCGATTAAAAAAAACAAGCTGCCAAGCAGGACAGATTATACCCCTTTTGACGATATGATGTCCGGTCGAGTTGGCAAAGATCCATTGAGTTCTTTTATGCAGCAAAAGGATGAAGATGAAAAACAGTAAATGATGACGTAACACGCGCCCTCGTATTCAGCAGTGGCGTTTCATTTTTGTGTTGTGTTCAGGACTGGTTTTATCAAACAGGACAAGTATAAATAGCCCCTGTCCCGCAAGAAAGGGAGCTTTTTTTGTCCCAGCACAGGATGCTAACGTAAGTAGCGTAAAAGACGCTCACAGACGCAACCGCATGCAGGGATATGCTGCCACAAGGAGACAATTGTATTCTTTCAGCCAAATCTATATACTGAAAAGGATATGAGGATGAAAACAAGGAGTGTATATAGATGGGTGCATCTTGTGGCATTGTAGGCCTTCCCAACGTAGGCAAGTCGACTTTGTTCAACGCGATCACGCAGGCGGGCGCCGAATCGGCCAACTATCCGTTCTGTACCATCGACCCCAACGTGGGTATTGTCGAGGTGCCGGACCCGCGCCTGACCAAGCTGACGGAGATCGTGGTGCCGAACAAGGTGGTTCCGACAGCATTTGAGTTTGTGGACATTGCCGGTCTGGTCAAAGGGGCCAGCAAGGGCGAAGGATTGGGAAACCAATTCCTGGGACACATTCGCGAGGTGGATGCGATCGCTCACGTGGTGCGCTGTTTTGAGGACGAAAACATCACGCACGTGGCTGGGCGCGTCGATCCGCTGAGCGACATGGAGACGATCAACCTGGAGCTGATCTTTGCCGACCTGGAGTCGGTCGAACGGCGCATCGACCGGATCGGCCGCAAGGTAAAAGCGGGCGACAAAGAGGCGAAGCAGGAGCTGGACGTGCTGGAACGCCTGAAGGCGGCATTTGAAGAAGGCAAGCCGGCGCGCAGCGTGGAGCTGGACGAGGATGAACGCAAACTGATCCGCGATCTGCATCTGTTGACCATCAAGCCGGTGCTGTACGTGTGCAACGTGGCGGAGGACGGCATTCTTGACGCCGACAACAATCCGCACGTGCAGGCGGTGCGCAAGCAGGCAGCAGAGGAAGGGGCGCAGGTGGTCGTGATCAGCGCCAAGGTGGAGGCGGAGATCGCCGAGCTGGAAGGCGAAGACAAGCAGATGTTCCTCGAAGAGCTGGGGCTGAAGGAGTCCGGTCTCGACCGTCTGATTCGCGCCGCCTACGACCTGCTGGGACTGATCACCTACTTCACTGCCGGCGTGCAGGAAGTGCGTGCGTGGACCATCCGCAAGGGCACCAAGGCCCCGCAGGCAGCGGGAGTGATCCACAGCGACTTTGAACGGGGCTTTATCCGCGCCGAGGTGATCTCCTACGACGACCTGGTGGAAGCCGGTTCCGTGGCGGCCGCCCGGGAAAAGGGCAAGTACCGTCTGGAAGGGAAAGAGTACGTCGTCCAGGACGGCGATGTCATGCATTTCCGGTTCAACGTATAGAACTCAACCTTGCCTCTCAGAAGGCGCTTTGCTATAATACAAAAATGCGAGTATTTATGGAGTGCATGTCCCATGCTTATCTATCTGCACTCGCTCCTTGCCCGTACAGGGCCGCTAAGTCCATAAGGAGGTGAAAGGTATGCGTCAATACGAAGTAATGTACGTATTGCGTCCAGACCTTGAAGAGGAGAAAGTAAAAGCCAACGTTGCTCGTTACCAGGAAGTTGTCACCAACTTCGGCGGCGAAGTGACCAATCTTCAAGAGATGGGCAAGCGTCGTCTTGCGTATGAGATCAAAAAGTTCCGTGAGGGTTACTACGTTTTGATGAACTTCAAGGCGAATCCCGATGCTGTTGCGGAAGCAGAGCGTCTCATGAAAATTAACGACGACGTGATTCGCTACTTGTTTGTTCGTGAAGAGAAGTAATCGTCGTCGCGGGCAGAGGGGGACCCAAGATGAATAAAGTCATTCTCATCGGAAACCTGACGAAAGATCCGGAGTTGCGCTATACGCCAAACGGTGTCGCTGTTGCCACCTTTACCCTCGCGGTGAACCGTCCGCGCCCCAATCAGGCGGGCGAGCGGGAAGCCGACTTCATTAACATTGTCGCCTGGCAGAAACTGGCCGATTTGTGCGCCACGTATCTGCGCAAAGGCAGACAAGCGGCTGTCGAAGGGCGCATTCAGACGCGTTCCTACGACAACAAGGAAGGCAAACGGGTGTACGTGACGGAAGTTGTGGCGGAAAACGTCCAGTTTTTGGGCGGGCGTGGCAGTGAAGGCGCAGGTTACGATCCCGGCTTTGGCGGCGGGAAACCGACCGGCGGCCAACGTGACGACTTTGATCCATTTGGAGATCCCTTTGCCAATGCTGGCAAGCCGATCAACATTTCGGATGATGACTTGCCGTTCTGATTTGAGGTTGCGTTCAATCGTAGAACTTCACATTTCCTGCAAAAGGAGGGACTTTTCATGGCGCGCAAAGGACGTCCGAACAAGCGTCGCAAAGTGTGCTACTTCAAGGTAAACAAAATCAAGCACATCGACTACAAAGACACCGATCTGCTGAAGAAGTTTATCAGCGAGCGCGGCAAAATCCTGCCTCGTCGCGTAACCGGCACTTCTGCGAAGTATCAGCGCATGCTGACCGTAGCCATCAAACGTGCACGTCAAGTGGCACTGCTGCAGTACACGGCTGAATAATTGACACAATGCAAAAGGGGGACACAATTGTGTGGCCCTCTTTTTTCCATATTTGTTGTCATTGCCAGATTTTCAGTGAGGTGTCGCCATGCCTTCAAAAACCAAACAACTGGCGGAGAACGCCGTGCTGTTGGCCATCGCGCTGGTGCTGCTGTTTGTCAGCCTCTACACGGTGCTCGGCGTCGTAACCAGCTTATTGCTTCCGCTGCCGTTCGTGCTGTTGGGCATGAGACGAACGGTCCCGAACATGATTTGGATCGTGACAGGCTTTGCCTTGTTGAGCGGAGTGCTGATCGGGCCGACGACCGGCTTTATCGCGCTTTTGTCCGGGCTGTGGGGCGGCGCCATGGGCCTGATGTACGCCAAGCGCGGGACGGCGCTGTCTGCGATTACGGCGGGAGCCGGCGTGGTGTTTCTCGGATTCGTTTCCTTTTTGGCTCTCGCAACGTTTGTCCTGCATGTCGACTTCCAGGCGGTCATGCGGGAGGCGGCAGCCTTCAAGCCGTCGTTTATGACCAAAGAGCAGTTTGAACAGTCCCTTGCGCTTGGCAAAATGGTATTGCCGGCGTTTCTGGTCATGTTCAGCTACCTGCAGAGCGGCATCACACACGGGCTGGCGCGCTTGATTGGCAAGCGGCTGGGGTACCCCGTGCCCGCCCTGAAGCCGGTGCGCGAGTGGAGCTTTCCCCGCTCCCTGCTGTACTACTATTTTGCTGCCCTGATCGGTCTGTTCGTGGTAGGACAGGAGATGGAGGAAACGTTCTGGTCAAGCGCCGTTCTCAACGTAAAGGTGATGCTGGACGGCGTCTTTGTCCTGCAGGGATTGGCTTTCGTTCTGTTTGCCTGTCATCTGTACGGATGGAAGCGATTGGCCCCGGCGCTTGTTGTCTCTCTATTTATTTTTCCGTTCCTAACTACTATACTTAGCTTATTAGGCATTTTAGATCTGGGGCTGCAATTGCGCAAAAAACTGGAAACAAGAGTGAAGAGGGGCTGAGGAAATGCCCAAATTCCTGTTAAAGCGTTGGTACGGGCTGCATATGGTCCTGGCTCTCAGCTTTAGCTTGTTGCTGTTGGGGATTTTGACGCTGCATCACTGGATGTACGGGGCGATCGGGATTATCTGTCTGATTGGCCTGGTTCTTTATGCCCTGCAAGCGGAAAAAGGCTTTCAACGGGATCTGCGCCTATACCTGGCTACGGTGACGCACCGGGTGAAAAAAGCGGGAGAAGGCGTCATCCAGGAACTGCCGATCGGCATATTGTTGTACAACGAAGACAAGGTAATCGAGTGGGTAAACCCGTTCATGACGAACATGTCGGGAGACGAAATGATGATCGGGAAAAGTCTCCAGGACGTTTTTCCGCATCTGAGCTGGAAACCGGAGCAGAAGCGGCTGGAGTTTACCTACAACGAACGTACCTATGAAGTGCTGATCCGGCCCGATGAGCGGCTGCTCTACTTCACGGACATTACCGACATGAAAGAGCTGTCGCTTCGCTACCATCGCGAAAAGGCCGTGCTCGCCATCATTCACCTCGACAATCTGGACGAAGTGGGACAGGTCATGGACGAACAAAGCCGCACTCTGTTATCCACCAGCGTGTCCGGGGTCATTACGGAGTGGGCCAACAAGCACGGCATCTACCTGCGTCGACTCACGGCCGACAAGTTTTTGGGACTAATGGAGCGAGAGACGCTGGACAAATTGGAAGAAAGCCGTTTCGACATTTTGGACGTCGTGCGGGAGATGACGGCCGACAACAAGATACCGCTGACACTCAGTATCGGGGTGGGAGCGGCAGCCGACACGTACATCGAACTGGGACAAATGGCCCAATCCAGCCTGGATATCGCGTTGGGTCGAGGTGGCGACCAGGCCGCGGTCAAAGTGGGCAACAAATTGACGTTTTACGGCGGCAAATCCAACGCCGTGGAGAAGCGCACGCGCGTCCGTGCCCGCGTGATCGCGCACGCGCTGCGCGACTTGATCCACGAAGCAGAGCACGTCATTGTCATGGGACACAAGCAGCCGGACATGGACTCGATCGGCGCGTCGCTCGGGGTGTTAAAGGCGGTGCAGGTCCACAACAAAGAGGCCTACATCGTCATGGACGAAGGCAACTCGTCCGTGGAGCGGCTGATGAAGGAGATCTACGCCCATCCGGAGCTGGCCGACTCGTTCATTACGCCTGAGCAGGCGATTCGTCTTGTCACCGGCAGGACGCTGCTCGTCGTCGTCGACACACACCGGCCGTCGCTGGTCATCGAACCGCAGCTATTGCAGGAAACCAGCCGGATCGTGGTGATCGACCACCATCGCCGCTCCGAAGAGTTCATCGAGCCGGTGCTTTTGTACCTGGAACCGTACGCCTCCTCCACATCGGAGCTTGTGACGGAACTGTTGCAGTACCAGAGCGAACGGTTAAACATCGACAACCTGATCGCGACGGCCCTGTTGGCCGGGATCGTGGTGGATACCAAGAGTTTTGCATTCCGCACCGGTTCGCGCACCTTTGAAGCGGCGTCGTTTTTGCGCCGGAACGGGGCAGACACGGCGGCGGTTCAGCGCTTGCTGAAGGAAGACTTGCAGCAGTACGTAAAGCGGGCGCGCGTCATCATGAACACGGAGACGTACCGCGACAACATGGCGATTGCCGTGGGCGATCCGAGCGAGGACTTTACACAGGTACAGGTGGCCCAGGCGGCGGAGCAACTGCTGTCGCTGTCCGGGATTGCCGCGTCGTTTGTCGTCGCCAGACGCGCCGATGACACCGTGCTGATCAGCGCCCGATCCCTGGGGGACATCAACGTCCAATCCATCATGGAGCGATTGGGCGGCGGCGGCCACTTGAACGGCGCGGCCACCCAGATCGAGGGCATTTCCCTGCGAGAGGCGGTCAAACGCTTGAAAGAAGCAATCGATGAGGTCGTCTAGGCGCGCGTAAGGCACTGTTGTTACGCTCTGCCCTCGACCAGTATTCGATGAAAAGGGGGAAACGACGATGAAAGTCATTTTTCTGCAAGATGTGAAAGGACAAGGCAAAAAAGGCGAAGTGAAAGACCTGTCGGAAGGCTATGTGCGCAACTTCCTGCTGCCGCGCGGACTGGTCAAGGAAGCGACAGAGGCCAACCTGAAGACGCTGGAAGCGCAGAAGCGCAGCGAGGCAAAACGCAAGGAGCAGGAGAAGCTGGAAGCTCAGGAACTGGCAAAACGGCTGAACGAACTGACCGTGAAAGTAGCGGGAAAAGCGGGAGAGGGCGGCCGCCTGTTCGGCGCCATTTCGAGCAAACAGGTGGCGCAAGCCTTGGAAGAGCAGTTCAACATCAAGGTAGACAAGCGCAAACTGGAGATGGAAGCGATTCGTTCGCTGGGTGTGACGCAAATCAAGGTTAAGCTGCACAACGAAGTGACGGCAACGCTCAAAGTGCACGTGGTGGAAGAATAATCGAGGCAAGCGAGGGGGTGTGACGTGAGCGACCTGTTTTTGGACCGTGTGCCGCCGCAAAACAACGAGGCCGAGCAGTCTGTTCTGGGGGCAGTGTTCTTATCCAAGGAAGCTCTCATCACGGCCATCGAGATTCTTCGACCGGAAGATTTCTACAAGACGGCGCATCAGCGGATTTTTAAAACGATGCAGGACCTCTACGAAAGAGGGGAACCGGTCGACCTCGTCACGGTGACGGCGGAACTGCAGGACCACAAGCTGCTGGACGAAGTGGGCGGCGTCACCTATCTGACGGAAATCGCCAGATCCGTGCCGACGGCGGCCAACATCGAATACTACGCCCGCATCGTCGAGGAAAAGTCGCTGCTGCGCAGGTTGATTCTCACGGCAACAAAAATTGCCAATGACGGTTATTCGCGCGAAGACGACGTCACGCAGATTCTCGCGGATGCCGAGAGATACATCCTGGAAATTGCCCAGAATCGCAACAGCGGGGGCTTTGTCCCGATTCGCGACGTGCTGTTGGAAACCTACGAACGGATTGAATTTCTCAGCCAGAGACGGGGGGACGTGACCGGCATTCCGTCCGGTTACCCGGACCTGGACAAAATGACCTCCGGCTTTCAGCGCAGCGACCTGATCATCCTGGCCGCCCGTCCGTCCGTGGGGAAAACTGCGTTTGCGCTGAACGTGGCGCAAAACGTGGCGGCCCGCGCGGGAGAGACCGTGGCGATCTTTTCGCTGGAGATGGCGGCATCACAGCTCGTACAGCGGATGATCTGCGCGGAAGGCAACCTGGATGCATCCCGGATGCGGACGGGTTGGCTGGAAGAGGACGATTGGCAGAAACTGACGATGGCGATCGGAACGCTGGCCAAGGCCCCCATCTACATCGACGATACGCCGGGGATTACCGTGCAGGACATACGGGCCAAATGCCGGCGGCTGCAGGCGGAAAAAGGATTGGGGCTGATCGTGATCGACTATCTGCAGCTCATTCAGGGACGCGGGCGCGGAGAAAACCGGCAGCAAGAGGTATCGGAAATCTCCCGTACGCTGAAAGGGATCGCCCGCGAGCTGAACGTGCCGATCATCGCGCTCTCCCAGCTGAGCCGTTCCGTGGAGCAGCGCCAGGACAAGCGGCCAATGATGTCCGACATCCGCGAATCCGGCTCCATCGAGCAGGACGCGGATATCGTGGCGTTTTTGTACCGGGACGACTACTACGACAAGGAAACCGAGAACAAAAACGTGATCGAAGTCATTATCGCCAAGCAGCGGAACGGCCCGACCGGAACCGTGGAGCTGGCGTTTTTAAAGGAATACAACAAGTTTGTCAGCCTGGACAACCGCTTTCGCGACATGGCGGGTTGAGCAGCGCACCGCGGTCAGCGAAGGCGGCACAGGCAGGTGCAAGGCCGGACAGCTGTCCGGCTCAGCGTGTAGACAAAGTCCGAGGCGCATGGGAGATCGGGCCCGCTCGCTCGCTTGACGCCCAGCAAAGAAGCGGATGAAGTCCGCTCCAAAACGAGACGCGGGCAGGGGACAAACATCTGGGCGTTTCGACGAAGTGAGACTTGTGTCCCCTGTGTATCCCCGCGTCTTTCGTTTTTCCGCTGAGCCGGTCGTCAAAGGAGCTCGCTTGGCCCATCTCTCCATGCGATGTACGTTGTCTACAGCTTCGGATGATGAATGGGCAGGCCTTCCGGCCTGGAAATCATTTTTTTGTGGACGCTAACTCAATGAACAGTTTGTCTTCAGTCTGGGCCGGACAGCTGTCCGGCTTTTTTGCTGTGTCCGCATGATAGCGGCAAAAGAGGGATCAGCGGCTGTTTTTCTGAATAAGATAAAAATACCGAACGTATAAACTAACCAAACTCCTAACGTTCGTATTTTCGTTGACAAGGTATGAATTGGTTTAGTACACTTAGGGTGTTTCAGGCCCAATCAAGGATATGACGAATGCAGGAGGTGTTTTTCGATGTCAACGGTCGTTGTCGTCGGAACCCAGTGGGGCGATGAAGGTAAAGGAAAGATTACAGACTATCTGGCAGAAAGCGCAGAGGTCGTGGCCCGTTACCAAGGGGGTAACAATGCGGGGCACACGATTATTTTTGATGGAAACAAGTATAAGCTGCATTTGATTCCTTCCGGGATTTTCTATAAAGATAAAATTTGCGTGATCGGCAACGGGATGGTGATCGATCCGAAGGCGCTGGTGGCGGAGCTGGATTACCTGCACGGTTTCGGGTTCTCCACGAAAAACCTGAAAATCAGCGACCGCGCGCACGTCATCATGCCGTACCACATCAAGCTGGACAGCGTGGAAGAAGAGAGCCGCGGCCAAAACAAGATCGGCACCACGCGCAAGGGAATCGGTCCGGCGTACATGGACAAGGCGGCGAGAATCGGCATTCGCATCGCCGATCTCCTGGACAAGGATGAGTTTGCGCGCAAACTGGAGCGCAATTTGGCCGAGAAGAACCGCCTGCTGGAGAAAATGTACAATACCAGCGGCTTTGACCTGAACGAAATACTGGAAGAGTACCTGGGGTATGCGGAGATCATCCGTCCGTACGTCACCGATACCTCCGTGGTGCTGAACGACGCGATCGACCGCGGCAACCGCGTATTGTTTGAAGGCGCGCAAGGGGTACTTCTGGACATCGATCAGGGCACCTATCCGTACGTCACCTCCTCCAACCCGATTGCCGGCGGGGTCACGATCGGTTCCGGCGTCGGTCCGACCAAGATCAACCAGGTGATTGGTGTCGCCAAAGCCTATACCACCCGCGTAGGTGACGGCCCGTTCCTGACCGAGCTGACCGACGCAACCGGCGACTATATTCGCGAAGCGGGATTCGAGTACGGCACAACCACCGGACGTCCGCGCCGCGTCGGCTGGTTTGACAGCGTGGTAGTCCGCCATGCCCGCCGCGTCAGCGGGATCACCGGACTGGCCGTGACCAAGCTGGATACGCTCACCGGCATCGACACCCTGCGCATCTGCACGGCGTACGAGTACAACGGGCAAATTATCGAGTCGTTCCCGGCAAGTCTGAATATGCTGGCCAAATGCAAACCGATCTACGAAGAGCTGCCGGGGTGGAAGGAAGACATTACCGGAGTGCGCAGTCTCAACGATCTGCCGGAAAATGCCCGCCACTACGTGGAGCGCATCACCCAGCTCACCGGCATTCCGCTCTCCATTTTCTCCGTGGGTCCTGACCGCGAACAGACCGTGGTTGTCCGCGGCATCTACGGATAATCAATTTTGTATCAGGCAAATTGCATACGAAAAAGCTGCCGTTTCGGGCAGCTTTTTTATTTTCATTTGTCACCTGATATTTCTGTGACCGGTTTCGCAGTGCGGAGGAAGGGATTTTGCCCCCGTTTGACCAAAACGTCCTGGTCTGTTTGTCCCATTCAGGTCGGAAAGAAGGAGCACTCTTGTCCTGTCTTCTTCGTTTGTGCCCAGGAGGATAAGCAGGGGAAAATTTTTTTGTGGCGGACAGACACAAACCGACTTTGTCTGGGCATATGGTATGGCATACCAAGGGAAAAATGAGGTGGTCGCGATGATGGGATTTGATCAAAAGGCAATGAAACTCCTGGGCAAGAACGTCCAGGTGAAAATGTTCAACGGCTGCGTCATCAAAGGAACCATGACTCATTTTGACAACGGGTATCTCTGCTTCATCACCACATACAAACAGCGGGATGAAGGGAAAACGACGATTCGCCGCCTGGCGCTGAAGGACATCACGTCGATGGTCGAGGTGTGACGTCCCGATGCGTATAAACATACAGCCACCTGCCCAATGAGAGGGAAGGTGGCTTCATTTGCGTTATACGGCTAGACCATGCCGCCGCAGGCGCGGATGATGTCGGTCGCTTCGTCGCCCCGTTCTTCCGGCACGACAGCAGTGAGCAGGATGCTGGCTTCCAGATCGTCGTCGCCGCGGTCGGCCATACCGCTCGCATCCGGGTTGGCCGCTGCCAGAATGCTGGCGTCACGGCCGCTGGGAAAATCGCCTGCCATGGTCATCTTTGCCAGACTGGGGATTTCTCCGGTAATCGGATTGAGAACGTTTTCCACGCCATCGCCGGGAAACTGACCGATCCTGTCGATCTGAACGATGTCGAAACCAGCCTGACGAAGTTTGTCGCGTGCCTGAACAGCCGCTTCCTCGGTCTTGAAACCGGCCAAAATGTTGCGTTCCTTCACGTGTGCTGCTCCTCTCAACGTTTTCTAAGTGAGCACTGCCGCTCTGGTATCCATATGATTCCTGTTAGTCGGTGCGTTTATTCGACAATATTTTACACTTGATGTTGTCGTTATTTTTGTGGTAAAGTCGACATAGTTGGTTTCTTTAGGCAATTTGACAGGCAACTGGAAACATGAGGATAGGCTTTTTGACCTGGTCGGTATTTTTCAAATATTCGGCAAGTACCGGTGCTTGGAAAAGCTGCACTGTTTTCAGGAGGGACAAGGTATGCAATGGGCCGAATGGAAGGCCAAGCTGCTGAAGCGGATGAGCGGCCTCATCCAGAACGGCAGTAAACTGGCAAAGAGCGCGGCGACACGCACAAACGCGTATCTCCGCACCCATAAAAAGCAAACCCTGTCCATCGCGGCAGGATTGCTCCTTACAACTACAATTGGATTATCAGCCTACGGTTACTATACGAGCAACGTCATCACGCTCTATCACGTGAGTGTAGACGGACAGGAAATCGGCGTGGTGAACAGTCCGGACGTGGTGAACAACTGGCTCAAGGCCAAGCTGGCGGAAGAAGAGGACAAGCATGGCCTGAACCTAAAACTTTCCAATTACATAACGTTTACGGAAGAAAAGGTATTCAAAGGCACATACGACAATGCCGCGGCGATTGAGAAACTGGCCGATGTTGCCGGCGTCCAGGTGGAAGCGGTCAAGCTGGTCGTTGACGGCAAAGTGGTCGGCTACGCCGCTGATCGCGAATCGGCGGAGGAAGCGCTGGCCAAGGTGAAGGAAAAGTTCTCCGGCATTCCCGCCTTGAGAGGAAAGCAAGCGATGGTTGCGGCCGCGTCCATGCCGTTGGCGGCGCCTGAAAAGGTCAAGGAAGTGACGTTCAAGGAAGACGTGAAGCTGGAAAGCGACTCGGTGGCGGCGGCGCAGGTGCTTCCGGTGGACGAGCTGGAAGTACTGCTCTCCAAAGGCACGTTGAAAACCGTCACCCATACCGTTGTGCCGGGTGATTGCATCGGCTGCATCGCGCAGAAGTACGGCATCACTTCCAAGGACATTTACGCCAACAACCCGGGGATTACGGAAGACACCGTGCTCCAGTTGGGGCAAAAGATCAACGTGACAGCACTCCGTCCCCTGGTCACCGTACAGGTAAAGGAGGAAGTCTCGCAAAAAGAGGCGATCCCCTTCACTACGCAGATCAAAAACAACGACAAGCTGCCCAAAGGGGAAACCAGAGTGGTCCAGGCAGGACGCGACGGCAGCAAGCTGGTCAGCTACGAAGTGATCAAGGAGAACGGACAGGTGGTTAACCGCAGGGTGCTCAACCAGCAGGTGCTGGTCCAGCCCGTGGCCAAAATTGTGGAACGGGGCACCAAGGTGATACCGTCACGTGGGACAGGCCGTTTTACCTGGCCGGCCAGAGGCCGTATCAGCAGCGGCTTTGGCATGCGCTGGGGCAAACTGCACAAAGGTATCGACATCGCAGGTTCCGGTACGATCCGGGCGGCCGACAACGGCCGAGTCGTATTTGCCGGATGGGATGGCGATTACGGCAAATGCATTCTGATCGACCACGGAAACGGGATGAAGACCCGCTACGGCCACTTGAGCTCCATCAGTGTAAAGGTGGGCCAAGTGGTAGAACAGGGCAAAGCGATCGGCGTTATGGGCTCTACCGGAGATTCCACCGGGGTACACCTCCATTTCGAGGTGATAAAAGGTGGACAAGTTCAAAACCCGTTGCGTTTCCTGAATTAGCACATCCATTGCAAAAAAGGGCGTTCCTCCGAAAATGGAGGAGCCCTTTTCTTGTTGTGAAGGGGCATCCGTAAACAGCGGGTGACAACGATTACCAGGCGCTTGTGGAGGAAAAACGCGAGATCGAGTGGAATCCAATAGAAAGAAGGGGGGAGCGGAAATGGCAAAACTCCTGGTTGTGGACGATGAAAAACCGATTGCCGATATATTGAAGTTTACGTTTGAAAAAGAAGGTTATCAGGTGGTCTGCGCCTATGACGGCGAAGAAGCGCTGTTGCAGGTGGAAAACGAAAAGCCGGACCTGATCCTTTTGGATGTGATGCTCCCCGGCCGGGACGGGATGGACGTCTGCAGGGTGGTGCGGCAAACCTGCGACGTGCCAATTATCATGCTCACGGCCAAAGATTCAGAGCTGGACAAGGTGCTGGGATTGGAGCTGGGGGCGGACGATTACGTGACCAAGCCGTTCAGCGCGCGGGAACTGGTCGCCCGCGTCAAGGCCCACCTCCGCCGGCAGAAACCAAAAAACGAGGAGCAGGAAATCCGCCAGATCCGCGTGCACGAGCTGGAGATCGACCTGTATTCGTACACGGTGGAGAAGGCAGGAGAGCCGCTGGACCTGACGCATCGCGAGTTCGAACTGCTCGCATACCTGGCGCGCCATCAGGGACAGGTCTTGACGAGGGAGCACCTGCTGCAGTCGGTATGGGGATTTGACTACTTTGGCGATGTGCGCACCGTCGACGTGACGATTCGCCGGCTGCGCGAAAAAATTGAGGACGATCCCAGCCAACCGAAGTACATCATTACGCGGCGCGGTCTGGGGTACACCATGCGCAATCCGGGTCTGGGAGGAACGGCCGGATGAGACCGCTCCGGCTGTTTACCACGGTCCAGTGGAAAGTGGTCGTCATCTACATGCTGTTGATCTTGATGGCCATGCAGTTTATCGGCGCCTATTTTGCGCGGCAAGTGGAGAGCTACTACCTCAACAACTTCTCGGAGACGGTAAATGCCCAGGCCAGTTTGCTGGCCACCCATCTGGAGGGCTACCTGCGCCCGCGCGACGCCAAGGAACAAAGCGCCGAAGAAGTCAGGCAGGGCATCGACAATTTGATCAACAACCTGGTGAAACTGAACGGAACCAACGTCCAGGTCATCGACTCCAGCGGCACGGTGATCAGCACGACGGAAGACAAGCGCATCCTCGGTCGGCGCACGTCCCAGCCGGAAGTGACGATCGCGCTGTTGGGCACGCGCAGCGAGTCGATGCGGATCGACCCGCGGACCGGAGACCGGGTAAAGATGCTGGTGCTTCCGGTCAAGGGAGACAACATCGTGTACGGGGCCGTGTACATGGTCGCTTCCATGGAAGGCACGTACATGACGATTCGCAAGATGAACGGGATTCTCGCCTCGGGGACGATGATCGCGCTGCTTTTGACGGCCGGATTGGGCGTGGTACTGGCTCGGACGATAACGACGCCGGTCAAGGAGATGACTCGCCAGGCGCGAGCCGTCGCGGACGGTGATTTTAACAGAAACGTACGCGTGTACAGTGAAGATGAAATCGGTCAGCTGGGCATGGCCTTTAACCACATGACCCGGCGGCTGAAGGAGGCCATCCTGCAGCAGGAAGAAGAGCGCGAGAAGCTGGCCAGCATTCTCACCAACATGTCAGACGGTGTGATCGCGGCCAACAGGGATGGGCAGATCATTCTGCTAAACCGATCGGCCGAAGAAATGCTGCAGGTGACGATGAACGAGTGCGTGCAAAAAGGGACGACCCTGCACAACCTTCTGCGGCTGCCGCCGGAGGAAGAGATGCCGCTGTACGCTCAAAACGAACCGCTGTTTATTGAGATGGTGCTGCCCAACAAGGATGTGCTGATTCTGCGCGTGACGTTTACCCCGCTGCAGCATGACAGCGGCAAAAAGGGCGGGATTATCGCCGTGCTGCAGGACGTGACCGAACAGCAGCGGTTGGAGCAGCAGCGCCGGGAATTTGTGGCCAACGTGTCGCACGAACTGCGCACGCCGTTGACCACGATCAAAAGCTACGTGGAAGCGCTCTTGGACGGAGCGGTCGAGGAGCCGGAGCTGTCCAACCGCTTTTTGCGGGTCACGATGTCGGAGACGGAACGGATGATCCGGCTCGTCAACGATTTGCTTCAGCTTTCCCGCTTTGATTCGCAGGGCGTCCGTCTGCACTGCAAGGATGTGGATGCCAACCAACTGCTGCGCTACGCGGTGGACCGTATTTCCCTGTTTGGCGAGCAGCAGGGTGTGCAGCTCAGCCTGGAGATCCAGGAAACGCTGCCCGAGGTACACATCGACAAGGACGCGATCAATCAGGTGCTGGACAACCTGCTGTCCAATGCGATCAAGTACACGCCCGCAGGCGGCTCGGTGGTGCTGCGGGCATACGCCAACCGGCATCAAAAACGGGTGTACATCTCAATCGCTGACACCGGTATCGGCATTCCCAGCCGGGATTTGAAGCGCATTTTTGAGCGGTTTTACCGCGTCGACAAGGCGCGTTCGCGCGGACAGGGCGGAACCGGGCTCGGCCTTGCGATCGCCCGCGAACTGGTGCAGGCGCACGGAGCTGAGATTGAGATAACGAGCGAATTGAATCAAGGAACCACGGTGACGTTCTGGGTGCCATATGCCAAAGGGGGGAAGGCGGGATGAAAAAGTGGAAGGAACCCGCCAAAACCGTGCTGCTCAACCTCCTGGTGCTGACCAGCTTTTGTTTGACCGCGCTGTTGTGGAGCAATCAGCCCAAGTTACAATTTATCGAGCCGGCCCAGTACAAGGAGTCAAAGCCGGTCCGGGAAAAACAATTGGAAGAGCTGGTGACGCCGGAGTCAGTCATTTTCCACTACGGGCAGAACCGGCACACAAAGGCGAACGCGACGGACGGGCAGTATCGCATCATCGTTCAAATGGAAATGCCCAAGTGGATCTTCCTCGACTTCGCTTCGTATCCACTCACGGCAGACAAATGGGGCACAATTGCCCGGGAAAAGCAGGGCGTGGAGATTCGCTTTCGAAGCAGCGTTCCCATGTCCGTCGTAGGCCGTTTGGTGACGATCCGCGATGAGAACGAAACCAGGCTGAAAAGCATCGACCGTTTGTGGCTGTATTACGAGGAACTGGAAGATGTCGTGTACGCCCTGTTCATTTCCACGGAAGAAGAGCGGGTGATGCGGGCGCGCACGTCAATCAGTCCCAAGGATTTGCGCCAGTCTTACCTGCCGACCGGCAACGCGATGCCGGAACAGATCATGAAAATGGTCGGGCCGCCGCGCAACTTGCCTGCGGTGGAGCAGCAATATGCTCTCGGTGACATGTACTATCTGCCCAAAAACCGGACGAGGATGCAGGCGTTTCGCTACAGCTACCATACGTTGACCAACGACCAGCTGATTGACGCCTACTTCCTCGACCGGACGCTGGTCCGCCAAATCATGGAGCGGGACAAAACACTGATTTTTACCGACGGCAGCCGCTCGATCCAGCTGCGTTCCGAACAGCAGGCAATCACCTTTACCGACCCTGTCTTTCAACCGAGCGATCAGGAACTGTCGGATGAGGAAAAGGTCAAAGGGGCGGTTTCATTTATCAACAAACACGTGGGCTGGACAGGCGACTTTCACTTCGAGACAATCAAAAGGAGCTACAACGAAAAAGACGTGATCACGTTCCGGCAGTACGTCGGCGCCTATCCGCTGGTCAGTCAGGACGGTTATCCAATCGACGTGATCCGCATCACCTCGGAGGCGGGGCAGGTGGTGACGCTGGATCGTTCGCTGCTCGGCCTGGAGCGCTACATCGACAACCACGAGTGGATTGTGATGTCCGGACCGGAGATGTTTCAGTATATCCGCGACAAACAGCTGGCGGATACCGAACAGATTACCAACGCGTACCTGGCGTACGAGACCCGAACGACTCCCGATTACGTCGAATTGACGCCAGTCTGGGTCGTGGAGATCGCCAATCGGGCCAATCTGTACATTCCCGCCCGGGTGCAGCGGGGAGGAGGACAGGTACATGGATTGGAGTAGAGCCAAAACCATTTTGATTTGGGCCTTTCTTCTCCTCGATCTGTTTCTCGGCTACCAGGTGTACCAGACCCGGTTCAGCCATTGGCAGAGCCCGTTGGCGGTGCAGGCGGACAGATGGGACATCGAGATGTATCTGAATCAGCAAAATATCTCGCTGGAAGCGGACGTGCCGCAGGAGACGCCGGCGATGACATATCTTAACGCAGAGTACGCTGGCATCAATGCAATCGGTTTGCAGGAAATACCTGGGATACAGGTGACGATGGAAAAAATGGCGCTGGCTGCTCGTCTGGACCCGCCGCTGCAGATCCGCGGACAGTTCACGCCGGGCGAGTTGCTGCGTCAGCTCGGCCCGCGCATGCTGTACGCCGACCAATACACGGCCGATCTGTATCAATCAAGCCAGGGACGGCTGTTGTACTGGCAGACCTACAAGAAGCTGCCGCTCTTTGTGGCTCCGTTGGAAATCTACCTGGAGGACGGCGCGGTCCTCGGGTACCGGCAAACTTACTTAAACCTGCGCAGCCAGGGGGCGTCCCGGCAGGTCATATCGCCGTACACAGCCATCCGCTCACTGGTGGACAAGCGGATCATTACCCCGGGTGAGCGGATCGAGAGCGTCCGTCTTGGATACTACGGTTCGTACGATGCGGACGTCCAGGTGCTCGCCCCGGTGTGGCGCATCATCCACGACGGCAAGCAGCATTTTGTCAATGCGTTTACCGGCGCGCTGGAACGGCCGCTGGTGACGTCCAAATCGTGAGTGACAGCTTTTGCATTTTTGCAACGTGACGTGTGAAGGAAGAGGGATATGCAGTGAGATTCAGTGTTTTGGCAAGCGGCAGCACGGGCAACGCCATCTACGTGGCGACCGACCGTGTTTCCGTGTTGATTGATGTGGGCATTACCGGAAAACAGACAGAGGCGGCCTTGCGGGAGATCGGGGTCAATCCGGGTGAGCTGGATGCCATTCTGGTTACCCATGAGCATGTGGACCATATCAAAGGCATTGGCGTGATGGCCCGCCGCTACAATCTGCCCATTTATGCCAACCAAAAGACGTGGGCCGAACTGGACAAACAGATCGGCACCATCCGGGAAGACCAAAGGTGCTACTTTGAAGTAGGGGAAAAGAAGGAACTGGAGGATTTGGGGATCGAGTCGTTCGGCATTTCCCACGACGCCGCCGAACCGATGGGGTTTTGCTTTTACCACGGCGGAAAAAAACTGAGTATCGCCACTGACCTGGGCTATGTCAGTGATCGGATCAAGCAGACGATTCGCGACGCGGACGCTTACATCTTTGAAGCGAACCACGATGTGGAGATGCTGCGCATGTCGCAGTATCCGTGGAGCATCAAACAGCGGATTTTAAGCGACGTGGGGCATCTCTCCAACGAGGCGGCCGGCGAGGCGCTGGGCGACTTTTTGAGCGGCCGTGCGGAGCGAGTCTACCTCGCCCACCTGAGCAAGGAAAACAACATGATCGATCTGGCGCGGCTCACGGTGAAAAGCGTCCTGGAGGAGCGGGGACTGAAAGTGGGCGACGACGTCCATCTGCGGGAGACCTACCCCGACCGGCCGACCCGATTGGAAGTGCTGTAGACACGCATAGTAACGAATGAGCCGATATTGGCGTGACTCACGGTTCTTGAGGAGCGGGGGAGAGCCGGACGATTTGTTGGATGCGGTGGTGCAGTTTGGCGTCCAACTCGTGCATGCTGCCGATCAGCTCGTCCTTGTTCAGCAGACCCTTGGACTCCAGCAGGTCCACCAACGCGTGCAGCAATAGCGCGTTCTGGTATCCTACATCCTGCAGGTCAGCCAGTTTGGCGATGACGTTTACGTCTTTCATGCCTATCAATCCTTTCTCGCAGCTCTGGGATTTCTCTGTGGAAAGTGTTACCTCCAGCATATCCGCGCCGCTTGCGATTTATGCCGGTTTTACGGTGTCGTTCCACAATCTTTCCATAATTCTCACGCGACTTTGCCGAAAACAGATCGTATACTGAAAGTGTCGCAATCGTATGTATACGTAGGCAAAAAAGCCGCTAAGCTAGTAAGTAGAGAAAGGAGAGCGAGAACCATGGGTTTTTATGATGATATAGCGCATGTGGAGCGTAAAAAGCGGAAGCCGGCGGGGCTCGGGCGGCTGATCATGACGTCGATCACCTCGGCTGTGATCGGCGGGATGGTCGTCCTCTTGATGCTCCCGACCCTCTCCAAATCGGGATACCTCTCCACAGTGGAGAAAGGCACGGCCAATGCCATGACCAATTCAGCGGCCAATCTGTTTACGCAGCCAATTTCCGTCGAGGTCAACACGGCGACGGTGCAGGCCGTGGAAAAAGTGGAAGATGCGGTCGTCGGCGTGATCAACGTCCGCCGGGTGGTCAACTGGTTCAACCAGGAGTCGCTGAAGCGCGATGAAGGATCTGGCGTTGTTTTTGAGAAAAAAGACGGCAAAGCGCACATCATTACCAACAACCACGTGATTGCCAATGCAGAAAGAGTGGAGGTCGTCCTCCCGTCCGGGGACAAGGTGGACGCAAAAGTATTGGGAGCCGACGCGTTTACAGACTTAGCCGTGCTGGAAATCGACGGCTCCAAGGTGACGAAGGTGGCGGAACTGGGCAACTCCAGCACGCTGAAAGTGGGCGAACCGGCGATCGCCATCGGCAACCCGCTTGGCATGGAGTTCTCCCGCACCGTTACACAGGGCATTATCAGTTCGCTGCAGCGCTCCATGCCGATTGACGTGGACAAGGACGGGCAGGATGACTGGGAGCTGGACGTCCTGCAGACGGACGCGGCGATCAACCCGGGGAACAGCGGCGGTGCGCTGGTCAACATCTACGGACAGGTAATCGGAATCAATACGCTGAAGATTTCCCAGGAAGGTATTGAGGGTCTGGGCTTTGCCATCCCGATCAACGACGTGAAGACGATTGTCGCCCAACTGATGCAGTACGGCCAATTGAAACGACCGTATCTGGGCATTGCGCCTTACGATTTGACCAACGTTCCTCGTTATCACTGGAAAGAGACGCTGAATCTGCCGGACAGCGTGAAAGCAGGCGTCGTCATTCGCGACGAAGTGACCAGATTCTCGCCGGCCGGTCAAGCTGGCCTGCGCATGTATGACGTCATCGTCAAGCTGGACGGCAAGGAAATCAACAACGCCGCCCAACTGCGCAAATACCTGACCCTGAACAAGAAGCCGGGTGACAAGATCGAAATCACCTACTACCGGGACGGCTTCCTGAAAACAACGACCGCCACTCTGGGCAATACGCCGGAGCGGTGACGTAGTTCCAACCGGACTGCTCACGCGATTGCTACGAGAAAAACCAACTGCGCTTCCTCCCTCACAGGGGTGTCGACCGGATCGGCACCCCTTTTTCCTATTCATCCGCTATCCGGGCCTGCTGCTTGTGACCAAGTGCATGCAGCACCGTACATCGTGTTACAATGAAAGAAATGTGGAGCGAAAAGGAGACACCTTGTGCCCGGTCCCCCGCAGATGGGAGCGTCCGAGGCAAAGGGGCGGATGTGGGATATGGAACTGTTTCAACAAATCGTTTCCCTCTTGACGATAGCCAACCTGCTGCTGGCGGCGATTCTCATCTTTATGGAGAGGCGCAACATTGCCGCCACCTGGGCGTGGCTGATGGTGTTGTTGTTTTTGCCCGGCCTGGGATTCGTGTTTTACCTGCTGTTTGGACAGAAATTGACGAGGCGGAAGCTGTACAGGCTGCGCGAAGGCGAGTTTTCCCGGTTTCAGGAGGCGGTGGAGCAGCAGATGCGGCAGCTGGAAAACGGAACGCTGTCCTTTCGCGATCCGGCCATGCGCGATCATCGGGATATGATCCTGATGAATGCGGCCAGTGACGCCGCGCTGCTGTCCCAAGACAACGCCGTCGAGGTGTTTACCGACGGCAGCAGCCTGTTTGACGCGCTGTTTCAGAGTATCGGCGAAGCGCGTGACCATATCCATATTACGACCTACATCCTTCGCAATGACGAACTGGGCAGACGGCTCATCCGGGCCCTGGCCGACAAGGCGCGGCAGGGAGTGGAGGTTCGACTGCTGTACGACGCGATCGGCTCCCACTTGTCTACCCGCTTCTTCCGCCCGCTGGTGAAGGAGGGCGGACAGGTGGCCGCGTTCTTCCCGTCGCGGATTCCCTACGTGAATATCTGGGTCAACTTCCGCAACCATCGGAAAATCGCCGTCATCGACGGCAGGACCGGCTTCATCGGCGGATTCAACATCGGCGACGAGTACCTGGGACTGCACAAACGGCTCGGCTACTGGCGGGACACCCATCTGAAGCTGACCGGCGGTGCCGTTCCCATGCTGCAGGCCCGCTTTTTCCTCGATTGGAACCTGTCCGCGACGCGGCGGATGGAGGAGCGGCCGCGGTACTTCCCCGAACCGATCCCGGCCGGCAGCGTGGGCGTCCAGATCGTGTCCAGCGGTCCCAATTCGGAAAAGCAGCAAATCAAGCACGGCTACCTGAAAATGATCTACAAGGCAAAAAAGCGCATCTATGTGCAGACACCTTACCTGATCCCGGACGACAGCTTGCTGACGGCCTTGAAGATGGCAGCCATGTCCGGGGTCGACGTCCGGGTCATGATCCCCGGCCGCGCCGACCACAAACTGGTTTACTGGGCGTCCCAATCCTACATCGGCGAACTGTTGAAGAGCGGCGTCCGCTGCTTCCGGTACGACAAGGGCTTCCTGCACGCCAAAATGATGGTCGTCGACGGCGAAATCGCCTCGGTCGGCAGTGCCAACCTGGACATTCGCAGCTTCAAGATCAATTTTGAGACGAATGCCTTTCTGTTTGATACGGATTTGGCTACCCATCTTGAACAGATTTTCCGTCAGGACCTGGCCGTCTGTACGGAAGTGACCTTGGAGGCGTACGAGCAGCGGCCGGTTGTCGTCCGCCTGAAAGAGTCGCTGACGCGGCTGCTGTCGCCGATTCTGTAGGAAAGGCGGGCGGGATTCCGGACCATACCTGGCGATCCGGTCGGCCCGCCTCCTTTCGCGGGGAATGGCAGAGGCGTTTTTCCGGAACGGACAGCGTCATTTGACCTTTCCTGGAACTGGGGTAGAATAAGGACGGGTAACGAACAGGAAAAGGAGCGGAAACACATGGAGCAGAAGACCAGAAACACAAACGAACAGCCTACCGCACAAACGATCCGCATCGCGGGAACAGAGGTGGAACTGCATCCGGCACACCCGGTGCGGTTTGCCTGCATGGAGCACGTCGACCAGGAGATCGACGAGTACGTGGATCAATTTGAGGCGGCGCCGGATACGTATCGGGCCGAGGAAGTGGAAGGCGGCCCCCTGGACAAGCGCTGCCGGGTGTGCGGTGCCGAGGGCAAAATTGCTCTCCTGCGCGTGAAAGGAATGTAGCCCATGAACATTACCGTGGTCGCCGTGGGCAAGCTGAAAGAAAAATACCTGCGTGAAGGAATCAACGAATACAGCAAGCGCCTCTCCGCCTACTGCAAGCTGCAGGTGGTGGAGGTGGCCGACGAAAAAGCGCCGGAAGTGCTCAGCGAAGTCGAGATGGAGCAGGTGAAGCGCAAGGAGGGAGAGCGCATCCTCGCCCAGCTCAAACCCGACCAGTACGTGATCGCGCTCGCCATCGAAGGGCAGATGTGGTCGTCCGAGAAGCTGGCCAGCGAGTTGGACCGCCTGGCTACGTACGGCAAAAGCCAGGTGGCGTTTGTCATCGGCGGCTCGCTGGGCCTCTCGCCGGAGGTACTGAAGCGGGCGGACGTGCTGCTGTCGTTTTCCAAGATGACGTTTCCCCATCAACTGGTGCGGTTGATCCTGCTGGAGCAGGTGTATCGGGCGTATCGGATCAACCGCGGAGAGCCTTACCACAAGTAACGGAAGCGGTTACGATGAAGTAACCAGATTATCGAATGTAGCATGGACCTAGATCGTCATCAGGCAATCACTCAAAAGGAGGCCTAAGATGAACGAATCCTCACTTGATCTTGAACTCTTTGAGAAGTTAAAGCCTGAGTTGACATCGTTCTGCTATAGGATGTTGGGATCGATCGTAGACGCGGATGATGCAGTTCAGGAAACCTACACTCGCGCTTGGCGGAGTTGGGATTCATTCAGACAACAATCTTCGCGCAAAACGTGGATCTACCGCATCGCGTCAAACGTATGTATAGACAAGCTGAGGCAAGCCAAACGCCGTGCCCTTCCTGTTGACATATTTGACCCGGCTGTTTCGATCATCGAGCCTCGCGAGACGTTGCCTGAATCGTCATGGATCTGGCCTGCTCCAGATTTTGCAGGTGACCCGGAACATGTTGTGCTGCGGAAAGATACGCTTCAACTTTGCTTTCTTGCCCTTCTGCAAACACTACCTCCCCGTCAACGTGCAGTACTTATTTTGAAGGATGTATTCGAGTGGTCTGCAAGGCAGATTGCGGAGGCGCTAGGGATAACACCTGCAGCCGTTAACAGTGCCTTGCAAAGAGCGAGAGAGACGATGGACCGGGCCGAGCTTCGCTCCGAAGAGCTCTGCATGATGGATGCTGAACCGGACCAAGAGCTGCTCTCGCGGTATGTGGATGCTTTTGAACAATTTGATATTGATGCGCTGGTGGCGTTGTTTCATGAAGACGGGTGCCTGTCCATGCCGCCTTTCGAGATGTGGGTCAGCGGCAAGGACAATCTGTTCAAGTTTTTTACCGCAACTCGTTGGCATTGCGAAGGCTCCCGACTATTGCCGATTACGGTGAATGGCGGTTATCCTGCATTTGCGCAATATATGCCAAGTGACAATAAGTCCGTCCTGGTTCCCTGGGGCATTCATGTTCTGGTAATAAAAGAGGGTAAAATTTTGCACACCCAAAATTTTATTCACGCAAAATTATTTACTCGCTTTGGGCTTCCCGAACAAATACACCGATGAATTTCAGAAGCTTATTTCGTCTAATGATATGAGAAACAAAAATCCGATTCTGATGAAATGAGGTGTACGTTAAAATGGGAACCAGCAAACCAAAGAAAGCAACCGTACGGGCAGTCATTCAGGCGCCGGTGGAAAAGGTCTGGAAGTATTGGACCGAGCCGGAACACATCACGAAGTGGAATCAGGCTTCGGATGATTGGCATGCGCCAAGAGCGGAAAATGATTTGCGGGTCGGCGGCAAGTTTGTTACCAGGATGGAAGCGAAAGATGGCAGTATGGGCTTTGATTTTGGGGGAACATACGATGTCGTGAAATTACATGAGGAAATCTCATACACAATGGGGGATGGGAGAAAAGTTGAGATCATCTTCACTGCCCGAGGAAACGAAACCGAGGTCGTCGAAACGTTCGATGCGGAAGACATT
This sequence comes from Brevibacillus sp. NL20B1, assembly GCF_018195675.1. NCBI lineage: Bacteria > Bacillati > Bacillota > Bacilli > Caryophanales > Paenibacillaceae > Brevibacillus > Brevibacillus sp. NL20B1. The sequence goes on along the minus strand of NZ_JAGTPT010000028.1, from coordinate 2,885 downwards.
CACCCCGTTGAGTATCAGCAAGCAGGCTGGCAATCGATTCTGGACAATTTTAAAAAATATACGGAAACTCACTAATATCTGCTGGCGTCCAATCGGGCGCCATTCTTATTTGCTTTGGTGTGACACGCTGAGGCATATCACAAGTGATTGTAAAGCGGAAAATGGAACCGGCTCAACCTGTATTTGATGCCCTATTGAAATTTGAAAAAAAGGAAGCGGTCGATGTGAAGAAAACTGATCGGATGTTGGCCATCGTGATTGAGCTGCAGCGTAAAGGCGTGCTGCGCGCTGAGGATTTGGCTTGCAAGTTCGAGACGAGTATCCGCACGATTTACCGTGACATTCAGGCGCTAAGCGAAGCGGGTGTTCCGGTAGCCGGTGCGCCGGGAATAGGCTACTCCTTAATGGAGGGCTATTTTCTTCCTCCTGTCAGCTTTACAGAGGAAGAAGCGGTAGCGCTGCTCATCGGAGCTGATTTCGTAAAAATGGGGCTGGATGCTGAGTACGCCGCGAAGGCCCGCAGTGCGAAAGAGAAGATCGAGGCGATTTTACCGGAGAAAGTACGAAAGGAGACCGAACGGATCAGATCGACGATTCGACTGCTGAATGAAAAAGGGTCGAAAGTGCGCGGGCAGGAAAAGGAGACGTTCGAACAGTTGCGCCAGGCGATTCTGCGGAAGCGCAAGATCCGTTTCCGCTACTCCAAAAACTTGCCGGGTCCGGACGGAAATCGCCATAGCGAACGAACGGTTGATCCTTACGGGCTTGTTTTTTCCAAAGGGGTGTGGATCCTTGTTGCGTTCTGTGAGCTGAGGCAGGACATCCGGCACTTTCGGCTGTCTCGCATAAAAGAGCTTGTTGTACTGGAAGACTCGTTCAGAATCGTTCCGGGTTTTAGCTTTCAGGATCATCGGCCGATAGACGATCGAAATGTGACGGTCCGCATGTTGGTGGACCATGCCATCGCGGATCGGGTTCAGGAATCGGACAATTTCTACATGGAGTCGTTCGAGCCGGGAGAAGAAGGCTGGCTGGCGACGTTTCGCGTCCGGCGGGTGGAGGACCTCCTTCAATGGACGCTCGGATGGGGTGCAGCGGTGCGTGTGCTGGAACCGGAATCGCTGCGCGAACAGGTGCGCGAAGAAATCAAAAAAATGATCGAACGCTACTGACAAACTGTTGTCAGTAGCGTTTTTGTATGCTGGATTCAACTAAAGCTGAAAGGAGCCGGGTTTGGCGATGGATACGAAAGAGACGTTGAGCAAATTTGAGGAGACTGTCAGCGGTTATATGCGAGAATTGGATGGCTTGACTCTTGAACAACTGCTTTGGAAGCCGGCGGAGGACGAATGGTCGCTTGGTCAGATGTACATGCACCTGATCCGTTCCGCGCAATTGCATTTGAGGAACGTCGCATTGTGCCTTGAACCGGGAGGCAGCCCGGAAGTCTCACAGGCGGGAAAGACGAAGTGGGGAGAGGATCTGTTCAAGGGGGAGAGCTTCCCGCCTGAGCGAATCCAACTCCCCCCGTCCCCGCAATATACGCCGCCGCAACCGGAGAGCAAGGAACAACTTGTCGCCGGATTGCAGGATACGCTGCGTCGAATGGTCGAGATTGAACCCATAGTAGCGTCGGTGTTTGATCCGGTTGCCCAGAGGCAATCAGAACCGGGTAAGGAGATCGTTCGAAATACGGTTCTCCATCCGCGATTTGGCGGATTAAACGCGTTGGAATGGTTTCGGCTTATCGAGATGCATTATCGCCATCATTTACTCCAAAAGCAGCACCTGTGCGACGCTTGGAGGGAAGCTCATGGATGAGCCCGGAATGGAAAGCGGAAAGCCTTCTTACTGGATAGGCGTAGCTTCGAAGTCGCATGTGCAGCGGGCGGTTAGTGTGGCAAACGGAATTGGGGCTACTCGTTCCGTATCAGCCACTTTGCGATAAGCGTGAAGCTTTCTTGATGATCGCGAAAGCAATGCAAGCGGCCATCCAATAAAGGATGGCCATGCCTTTTAAAATGACATTTAGGTACGATCCCGGAACTAATTTTTCACCCCATTTTCTGTTACAACAGTATTTGAAAGTAATCCGTTAAAAGGTTTCTTTTCTTTGATTTCCAGAGAATCCGACGATAACACAAATAATGAATCCTCTACGGAGGAGGATAAGATTAATTCATGGTTCGTTATATGAAAATCGTCGGCAAGCAGCGGAATGGAATGACTAGTTACAGATTTCGTATTTGTATCAACGATAGTTAGTATCCTTCCAAAGAAGCTGGTGATGTCAAAATGAAGAATATACAATTTGTCTTTGAATAACTTCAGTTTATATGGAGCTGGAGGCACTTTTACATGTGATAATTTTTCCAGTGTATCCGCTCTGTAAATTACCAAATTTGTATGCCTTGGATTAAATAATCCAACGTACACGTTTTTATCATCGGCGTCAAGGGAGCGTGCCGCTTGCCCATCCAGATTGATTGTGAGTGTTTTATATGTTATCAAATCAATTTTGTGGAGATAGCTATCCTGTTCGTTTAACATTTCATTTGCTGTAACATATAAACGATCGTTGTGAAACACTGCGTTTGTTATTAATCCCTTAAGACTTATTGTTTTGATGATGTTCATTGATTCATTATTGATGATAACAACTTTTCCGTTTACCCCATCCTCAACACAAAGAACAGCAGTGAAATTGTTATCCGAATGAACTACTCTGATTGGAGAAGGTAGGTCATTATACGTATAGACGATTTTGTTCCCCTGAAGCACATATACTTGGTTTCCACCTTCTTCTATGGGCACCCACATCCGACTATTTTTATCAATTGATAAATGGGTTGACAGCCCACGGATTTTCTTTTGAACATGATTTG
>NZ_JAGTPT010000027.1:0-65492 GCF_018195675.1 Brevibacillus sp. NL20B1 | reverse complement strand
GTATTCGCTTTTGTTGTCTTCTTCATTCGTACCCCCATCATCGCGATTCCTTTCATTTTTACGCTCTCGTTAAGCCTTTTCTTGTTATTCAGTTCCGCACTGATCTGGTACGAAGGAACCAAACACCTCATTTTGGAGTGACGTACTGCACTCCAGCGGACATAAGTTACTTGCTCACCAAATTCCAATATTTTTAGATTAAGGAAAAAAATGAGCGTCATCAGCTGTTTGTCGATTTGAAAATCAATAAGAAAACCGGCCCGTTTTCTGATCATTTACGCGAGATGATAAAAACTTTCGAGGATGATGGAAATACAGAAGTGGAAGTACATCAAGTAGTGAAAGTAGATAAAGGTGAATTCCTTATTATCTTGAATGTAAGTTCTGAGGAATAGGAGCACGCTTGGCACCCACGCGGTGCCTTTTCTTTTGGAGGTGGGTGATGTGAAGTACGTTTTATCCGGAACTGATGTGTCAACGTATCAGCCCGAGGACGTGAAGGAGCGAATCCAGGGGCTTACTGCGTTGCACGATTTTACGCCTGCGTTCAGTCATCTCATGACAGAGGAAGAGTTGGCTGCCAGACAGGCGGAATTCACGGCAGTTGAGCATCCTGTGGTTCGCACCCACCCGGAAACCGGGCTCTTCGTGAATCCATCCTTTACAACCCGAATCTTCGGGCTTGATCCAGATGAAAGCGAAAAACTGCTGCAATATCTATTCCGTCAAGCGCATGTCCCCGAGTACCAGGTGCGCTTTCGTTGAGAGCCAAATTCTATTGCCTTCTGGGATTACCGGGCGACGCAACATTACGCGGTATCCGATTGTTATCCTCACCCGTGTAAAGCTGAACGCGTTGCCATTGTCGGCGATCGTCCTTATTAGGTATCTATCAAACGTGAAGAGAAATGGAACCGTAACTGGTTCCATTTCTGCCTGAATTCAAACTGTTTTTTATTGAGTGTCCGCAAGGAAACGATCTTCCATCGTTTCCAGGCCGGAAGGCCTGCACATTCAAACAGCCGCTCCGTTGCCTTCATTATAGATATCTCCCCCTAGAACGTGACTTCACAGTCGAGAAACCGAACCAGCAATGGGTGCCCATTTTACCCAGTTTCGTGTAGGAGATCAATAAATTTTCTTATCAGCAAGAAAGACTTTTTTTCAACGACAATACGCTTGTCCTGAAGACCTTTTGGAAAGCATTTGAAAAGAAAAAAGGATGTAAATGGACTGATACAGCGATCATGGCTACCAGTACACGTCCCGTGCGTACCACAAGATGCTGTTGAAGGTTGAAACACGAATTAGTATGACCCTAAGGGGCAATTGTTTGGAAAGTTTCCCCTATTAAGGGTTTACAAAATGTCGATCAGCATTATAAAAGCTTCATCCTCGAATGGATAAATTAGGTGATGAAGCTTTTATATTTATCTATTGTTTAAATGGGTTTACTCAAAATGGTTGACAGACTCCATGCTAATTATTCCATTTCGTAAATAGATCCAATTTTACTTCCAAAAAGTTCACCATGTATTTTCTCAGCGTAACTATCAGTCATACCTGCTAGATAATCAGCAACAACTCTCTGCCATCTCCATATACTCTGATTTTCCAGATACCTTTGATACCAATCAATTGGAATAATATCTTTAGCATTTGAATCTTGCATAAATACAGACCATAAGTCTTTTAATATTTTCTCACTTCTTTTTTGGAGACGTTGAACACGTAAATCTTTAACCATGGTAACCCAAGCTAATTTTTTTAATACTATCATTTGTCTTAATAAATCTAAATCTTCTTTGTTATCACTAATAAATGTTACCTTATACCAATCATCTTCTTTTATTATTCCTACTTTAGTTGCAAATTTATGAACCCAGGTTGCTTTCATATCTCTGCGTGCACGAGAAATATCTCTTTCACTTTCCTCTAATGTTCTGTTCCAGTCATCTTGATAATTTTTCAATATGCGCTCTACTGATTGTTTGATATCAACATTATGCCAAACTGATTCATACTTTTGAGCCTCATTCTTTATCTCTTCAACAATACCTTGGATCAGTTTTGTGTCTCTTGATAAATCAGAGGTAATATTTATTTTTCCAGCTTTTATACCATCTTCTATATCATGTGTAGAATAAGCTATATCATCACACAAGTCCATTAATTGTGCCTCAAGAGTTATTTTTTCTGAAGGGATACCCCACTCATCTCTCAATGACTTGATTTGATGCCATTCGGTACTGTATATTCCTTTTTTTCGAGCGTCTTTGCCAATTTCATAAGGATATTTATTTGTGGCCAGGAGAACTGCTGCTGTTAAATTTAATCCATTTCGATTCCCTGTTCTTTTTTCTAAGAACATTAATATACGAAAATTTTGCGCATTTCCTTCGTAGTGTAGACCGTATTCCTTAAGTAGTGAATCTAGGACTTGTTCTCCTTTATGCCCATAAGGTGGATGTCCTAAATCATGTGCGAGAGCAGCGCATTCAACTACTTCTGGATCAATAGTTAAACCGGCATTAGTGGGCCATTTCAGTAATGCCTCATACTCGTTTAAAAGCTTATAAGCCACTTGACGGGCTATTTGTGCCACCTCGATCGAATGAGTTAGTCTGGTCCTAAAGTAATCACCAGATCCAGCCCCAAAAACTTGCGATTTTCCTTGAAGCCTTCTAAAGGCAGGAGAATGAATTAATCTTCCATAATCTCTTTGGAATGGACTCCTAAAATCCTGTCTGGTTCCCTGTTCTTCGTCTAATCTTTTTTCTCTAAGATACCTAATATCTTCAGGTAGACTCATATCTTGTTACCCCCCTGGTTAGTTTATAATTGATTTATTTACTGATTATTTAGAGGAATCACCAATTAAATATAGCCTTTCAACCGTTATAGTTCTAACAATCTATACAAATATTGAATTATGCACTAGCATTTACATAACCAAACCATACTCTTTTTAAATATTCGACCAAGCAACTTGGTGTTTCAGCATATTGAGAAAAACTTGAAACAATGTCAGTGAACCCTCCACTAATACTTCTGGGTTTGTTAAAATACCCTAATCGCGGACGAGCAAGTTCCTCTTGAAGTTTTTCCAAAAAACGTCTTAAAAACTCTATCTCAAACTTGCCTCTGAAAAAGGCTTGAGGATCAACTGATTGTAACTCTCGCATTTTCTTTTCTAATTCTTCATCCGGTACTATATATTTACCTGAAAAACGATCTTCTATTTTCTTTTTATCATACAGAGGTTGGACAGACTCTAAACTAATTTTTACGAAATCCCTTAACTCTAGATTAGAGATTGAAGGACCTTTTTGAGTCCCTATACGTTCAGTTTGTTCCTTTACGCATTTGATCCAGGAGTTTAGCATAAGCATACTTTTATGAAAATCATTTTGCCTCTCTTTAAACAACATTATGCAAATTTCAAACTCCTCATCATCTTCCGTGATTTTAAATCTATTTCTTAATATCTTTATGAATGTGTCAATGGTTGTATAAAAATTTTCTATTGAATAACAAGGGGTTTCATATATTAGTGGATTTGATATTAACTCATCAAAATCTCGATCTACAAAATAAAACAACTTACCGTCTTTAAATTTCATACTTTTATTGATTAATTCATAGGTTTGAATAACTCCCTTTTTTCCATTACATTTTATAAAATACGGTTCTTGGTTCTCACATTGTATTTTGACCCTCAAACCGTAATATGCTTCGTCCTCACCTTCAACAAAACAAATAGGCTTGTCTTTATATTTTGGAAACTTAGTTAGGAATCGATGATATCCTATTGGTACCTGTTCCAACTTTTCTCTCATTATCTCTAATCTCGTCGTCTGTGTATTATTCCTCATATGTAATCTCCTCAATACATAATTCCATACTATCTGCATACTCATCTAAAGAATTATCTGTGTAAATAAATGGCGAGTGAGTAACCGCTAGTAGTAATTTGCACTTTCCGGAATTAACCACATCTGGCAATAATTTTTGTTGCCATTCAATAGATAAGGACAATTCTGGTTCATCAATTAACAAATAAATCTCATCACAATCAGTTAAGTACAATTTAGAAAAAAGTGAGACAATTTGCTTTTCTCCAGAAGATAGTTGGCTTAATTCAACATCTTCACCACTTCTTTGATCTTTAACAGCGATTTTTACGAGGTTCTCGTCGTAAGCTACATACTTATTCGGAAGCATATAACCGCTACATACTTTAGCAAATGTTTTAATCGCGTTATCTTTATCTCTTTGCTGATTATAAATGTTAATTAAGTTATACAAAAAATATATCAATAAGTTATAGTTCCCTTTTGTATCTTGAAAAATATCATTATTAGTGATTAATTGCCTAATTCTCCTTTTATCATCTTCACTTAAGTTACTACCGACACGATCCAATACTATATTCAGAGACTCAATGTTTTTAATACTGTCCCTCATTTCTTCTGTTATTGTGTTTTCTTGGACCAGTTGAGAAATCATCTTACCTGTAACTTCAGAGTACCCTTTAATAGCTGAATCCTTAATTTCTTCGGTAAAATTCTTGATTAAGTTCTGTACATCATCCATACCAAACTGAATAAGTTCAGTGTCAGTAGTAATGTTTTTACGTACAAAATCCACAGTTTCTTTTCCAAATGCATTTCTTGTCACAATTTTTTCAACCTTATTTGTAGAAACTATTAAGCCTAATTTACTTAAATCTTCCTCAATTCTACGATAAGTGGGCAAATAGAGTATTTTGCCATTTAGACGAGCAGACAATACCCTTCTGATATCCTGGAGAGAATCATTTAAAACAATCTCCAAAATACCAATATCAAAATTTTTAGTAATAAATTCAATATCTCTCGAGACGATATGAACCGGAATCTTACGCTCTCTAAATATTGAACGATATTTGTCAAGGAAATTTTGTAAAGACATAGATTGTTTCTTAACCACTTCATTAATTAGAGTTTCTATTTCTTCAGTTGTAAGGAAATTTTTTAGCCTTTTAACAGCACTTTTTACAAAAGAAGAAAAATCTTCGTCTTCTTCAAACATTAGCCACTCCCTCTTAATAAAAACCTTAACAGAGTCGGAAAATACTACTTCAATCGAATCAAACTCTATATCTTTCAACTTATTAAATTGTTGGGAAAGTGTATAATAAAATATGTTTAATATTGTAGTTTTGCCAATTCCATTTTCTCCAACATATATTTTGATATTTGTATTAAAGTCTAAATATACATTTCTCTTCCCATATAACCCAAAGATTTTAAATGATTTTATAGTTGGCTTTGCATTTTGCATGGCCCACACCTCAATACATTATTTGTTTAATTACTAAACTTTCGCAGTTTTCCCGAAACAAAAAGGTTTTGACAGAGAACGTCAGACTGATCCCTTTTATTCCCTTGAACGCCAAGAAAATGCCTATCAGGTATTGCAGAGCATAAGAAAACAGTCCTCCAAACGAACGTGCATCGTTTGGTTGACGACTTTCCTACTTCATCACGAGATGAAGCGTAAACACGAGATGCAATAGGAACAGCCTTTAAACTCCGTAACCAGCTTCAGATACGATCTGGCAAATTTGAAGAACGCCTCGATGCTCCAATGCATGCCATAGATGCGAACGATCTCGGTTTCTTTTAACGCCAGGCCGGTGCTGAGCAAAACAGCTAATCCCGCTGCCGGTTGTGGGAGTATAGCTTGGCGTATGCGCAAAAGCTCTTACATTTCAAAAAAAAGATCCACCGACTTAACTAAGTTAGTATGACAAAGTTAATGGGTGAAAGCGGAAGCAGGCCGATAAAGATACCAAGTCGTATCTACTCAGGGCTTTGTTCCTGTGAAAATAGTACCATGGTAAGATTTTGTATTTCAATGCTTAAATAACGTATATTCAGCAATGTCCGTCTCTTATTCTAACGATTCCATGTCGGTAATACGCCAGATATATCGAGGTCACAAGGAAGATTGCATGTTGCCTTTATGCTGCTTTCAAGCTATGACGAGTATCTACCCGCCTATCTGTTACCCCTTTCACAATTACTATTGTTGGCCCATAAAAAACTCCTTTTCTAGTACCTTGTTAAAATCGTTTGGCTTTCAAATCTGTCAAACGTAAGTAACCGGGCTTTGTTCGAATACAAAGCGGAAGCCTTTATCCAGTCAGTTCTCCGGGGAACATTTCGTAGATCCTCGATGATGTGTGAAAGAATTGCAAATTAAACGGATAGCCCTTGTGAACTCCTCCTCATTTATCGGCTTGACCAATTGGGCCAATAGGCACGCATCATTTTGAACGCTGTAATGAATTTAGAAGGCCACGGTGTGAAGATCCGTTCCATGACCGAACCCTTTGACACTGGTGACCCATCTGGTCGCTTCCTCTGTGAAGATCAGCGATAAAATCCCCAATAGAATCAGTTGAAAATTCCCCATTTTCATTGACTCTCTCCTTGGAGGAGAGAGAAGTTATGGTAAAGAATGGGGAGTTTTACATGATTCACGAGATGAGGAAACGTGGCATGAGTATTACTCGGATCGCGCAGGAAATGGGGAGGGATCGAAAAACCATTTGCAAGTGGCTAAACAAGAAGGAACCTGAATCCTATCAGCGAAAGGTCACTGGTCTCGGCAAGCTGGATCGGTTCACTGCTCCATGAATTACGGGACAAGCGACGAACATATGTTTGAGCTAAAACGGTAAATTGTCAAAACGCTTGTCCAATCCATCCAGGTTCATACCATTGTGTACGGAACGATTAAAACTAAGTATCCTCCTTTTGCATTTTCTCCGTTTCATCAACCTCAACAATATCCCATGAAGTAAATGAAGTTTTATGCAATGTAAATATGAGAATTCCTCCATAAACTTCACGTATTTGATTATCTTCACCATAATCTATTGCTTGGGAAGTGGCCATTACTTGAGCATTGTCGTTGTTTTCCGCTACTTTCCTAACCTGCACTTCGAAAGGGGCAAACTGGTTAGCGTCTGCAAATTCAAAATAAGAGCGAATGTCTTAACATAGGGGCAACTTGTTGACTCGATTTAATGGTCTCTGGGTGGTAATCAGTTCTTTGCTGACTTTTTCGGTGTATCCGTGGATTACCTTCTCGGTCGTACCGATGATCCGCCATCCATCAACAAAAGCGAACGTCCTTAAACTGAACTAGAGAACCTCTTAACACAACCTTAGTCAATTCACTAGGTTTGTCAGACCGCGTGATTTCAAATAAAGAACCTTTCTTTAATGATATTTTATGTTAACATTACTCCTCTCCATTTTTTTAAATTATGGATTGACTTTTTAGCCATTGCTCGATACACCGTTTCATTTTTTGCCTTTGAAGAACCACCAATGGAGAAAATTTTGTTGTAGTTTGATCTATTAATTTTTCAATTATGATTAATTTGTTTCTTTTAAATGTTAACACGTGGCATAAGTAATCGGTTAATTGTTGTCTCGTTATTGGAGAGATACTTTCAATCCAGATCCAGCCAAGTATTGTTGCTACAAGATTTATCAGGAAATCTTCACTGAATTCTTCTTGCTTAAGATAGTCAAATAAAGCGATTACTTGTTCATTCATTTTAAAATTATTTTTCTTTAGATAATAAGTAAATACCTTTTCATTGACTGGGATTAAGGCATATCCCATCATAACCAGTTTTCCAATGCATTCACTCCACTTGTCATTGTCTATTACCCCTTCAAGTATAAAAACCTCCAGCACATCAAACGTCGTAAAATAATTAACCCCATGGCTTTCTCTTGCGTAACAACCTGTTACAAAACTATCCACTAGCATGGTAAATGAACGGTTTTTGCTCACTCGTATTGGATGATTTAGAAAAGCAATTTTATCATTTTTATTATCAAAATCATTTTCAATCACATTGCCGACCTTTTTGCAATTTTCATTTAACCATTCAATGAATTCTTCCTGATTTTTGACTGACTCCTTGACCAGTTCTGACGAAAATTCACGCAATACCAATCTGTCATTCTCATATGACAAGGTCTTAAGTCCATCGTCACTAATTAACTTAGTATTGAGGTATTCTTGAAAAACTAAATCAAAGTGCTCTTGATGAATGTACAGGTCGTATCTTTCCTTTAACTTGTCCAGTAGACCAAGGTGACGAATCGTAAGTAATGTAGTTACATCGCACAATACCTCTTTTGCATGTTTGGCAGCTTCTGCCCCTCGTAATAATTCTCTTTGATCCCCTTGAAGCATCCAGATACGCATATCCCGTTCATTCATAACATGTCCCCATGTCTCAAAAGGTCCCTTATTCAATGCATTAATCAAAAAACTTAAAGGCAATTTATATCTTTCAAAAACGGTTTTTACATGTAATATAGATTCTGTAGATTTTTTCAGTTCTTCAATAAATTGATTCGAGATTTTTCCTTCCTCGATTGCTTTAAACTCTTTAAATAAGGGTTCTTCATCAGGAAATTTTTTATTAAATTGAGTCGCAACTTCACTATAAGCCTCTAACCATTCTTTTTCCGGATCTGCTATAAACTGACCTAAATGTGCCATTTGCCAGAAAAAGAAACGCCATGCATTCGGGTTTTCTTTTCCCGCAAGGTAGGTTTGATATGCATACTCCATAGATTTTTGATACTTCAACGCATTCATAAAAGCAATGCTTAACAAATTAAAATCTTCCATTGATCCCGATTTCTTAACCCTATTCTCCGCTGACTCCAAAACTTCTAAACAATGATTTGCATTTCCTAATCGAAACAAACAATCAGCATATCTTAATAGATAATGTAACTCTTGGGTCTTTTGGTATAGGTTCAAAAAGTTTACTTTTGCAACTTCATACCAGCCTAAGTTAAAATAAATGGTTGTAACTACATTTAGCAAAAAGTCTGATTTTTCTGTCAACTGATCAATTAAGGAAAGAATTTGTTTATATTCTCCCAACTGAAATAGAGCACGTACATACCGATTGACAAGGATTTCATGTTGCATCCAGTTTGGTATCGACACAATTAATTCCTTCAGCTTTTTTAAATCGGCTTCTGTTCCTCTGTTCAAATAAGCAATGCTAAGTTGTATCTTACACTCGATTACAACTTGTCCATCTAACTGATCAATACATGACTCCCAATTGGTTACTGCTTCTTCCCAATCATGAAGTTTCATCGCGTAATAGGCTTTTAGTGCGTAGATTCCCTCACGGTCTGAGGTTGTCAAGTTAAGTACTTCAATCAAATTTTTTATTTCGCTATGATTCACATTTAGGAATAAGGCATCCATATATGTGAAGTAGTACTTTAAAGGAATCTTGAGTTCTGTCTCAACCAGCGACTTATTAGCCTCTAATAAAGCTAATGCATCATTTGGTCTTCCAGCTTCTACATAAACTTGACTTAAGGTAATGAGATCATTAAGATTTGGGGTTTCAACGGATATCTTCTCTTGAAGTAAATCAATCGCTCTATCCCAATCACCGTCAAATATACAACAAGAAATGAGATTATTGATATTTCCTTTGTCACGATACACTTCTTCATACAATATTTTTGCCTCAGAAAAGCGCTTGTTTCTAAAATATAGTGCCGATTTCAATTCCTTGATCCTGGTCAGAATGCCAATATTATCAATGTCTTGTTTCTCCAAATGATCCAACACTGGCATTACTTCTAGTAAAATTTTTTCAGGATCAACGAAAACGTTATTTGAAATATCATTTTCCATTTTTAGGATTTTTGATTCAATTTTGATTAATAACCAATTGATATTGTTTGGTTCATTATTCAAATAGTAATCAGATAGTTCGGTAACTTGATCGTATTTTTTTGTGTTCAGCAAAACGTGTGCCTTTATTTGATCTAAATCGGAGTCTGGGTTCTCTAGCAATATTTTAAGTGCTTCATCATATTTTTTTTGTTGGAGAAAAATGTTTATCAGAATCTCTAAATTCTTCGTTGTTTTACCTTCAATGTCAATCGCTTCTCTAATATTAGATAAGGCTTTATCTAATTGATTTTCGAAAATGTGTATTAAAGCCAGCAGTCTCTTTTTACGTGCTTCGTCGTTAGAATTTGCAACAGCGGCATATAAATGTGGAATTGCCTCGTTCTCTTTACCGCTCACTATATAACTTGTTGCGATTATGGAATGCAATTCCAAGTATTCTTCTTGCTTAAGGCTTCTTTTTAGCCTCTCTTCGGCTTTTTCACGGGCAACATTTGTTTTTCCCTGTTTTATGAGTTTACTTAAATCCTCGAACCCCACAGGGGTAAGAGCCTGTTTTAGTAAACGATTGTTTTCTTCTGTAATTTGAATAGTCTTTATTTGATTTTGCTCAATATTCTTAAACCCCTCTTTAATTTCGTCCTCAAAATAATTAATTCTATTTAGGATTTGCAAAAATTCAGGTTCCCATTGAGTAACTTTGTATTCTTCTAGTTTCAATAAGATAGTTTGGAAAAAAGGTACAATAAAGTCCTGATAAGAAGGATATGCCTCCATATATGGTTCCAGATTTAGCTGTTCACGAGTAAATTTCTCATATGGGACTCCCTCTAATATCCAACGAAACATTTCTTCTCTGTTAGTTCGGTCTTCTATTAGATCCCGAATTAACTCATCGGGCAAATCAAAAGTAGCTTTCGCATCAGCAAGTGCTGCTTCGAACATTAAGGTCGTTTTCTTGGCATAGTTATCTTTGACCCATTTTGCCTGAAGATCTCTAATTAACTTTGAGTTTTTTATTTTGGGCATCAAAAAGGAAAAAAACAACGGACCAAGCTTTCCCAAAATTGCCCCAAAATCCATAGAAATCACCTCTCATGGAAGTTTAATTCTAAAAAACTTCATTGTAAAAAGAGCCTGCCCATTATTACTAAAGTTTCCTTCCTGAATAAGCGACAACACCTAGCAAAATTTTACACTAGATAGTATAATACAAATAGTTCAATTGCACTACTTTTGATTTTAACGCGAACACATTCGCAGTCAAGGTGAAGGATCTTGTAACTTACCGTATTCCCCTACTCCGTTGGAATCATGTGTCTCGCGATTCTCCTATCCCTCGGTATTCGCGGGCCCATTGATATAGTTGAGTCCCGAATTGCGAAAGCCTTAATTATCTTTCTTGTGTATAAGGACGTCCCCTCACTGTCATACAAATTCGGACGATTCAGGAGCATTACAATAAAAGGCTTCCTGCCAAAGTTCAACGGGAACGCTTTTACCATATGAGATTTATCATATCCTCCGTCACGCTGGACGACAAATCATGCTGCTATAAGCGTTCCGAGAGCTTCCAGAGTGGGATTCCAGGAATTTCACCCGATATGCTTTTTTGCCATTACATATGCTAAGGATTTTAATTATTGAAGATCTAAGTATTATAAGAACAATTCAAGGTGACACCAGAATTGTGTGTTGAAAGGTTGGAGAAGGTAAAGCAAAAACTAAACTTCTATTCATTATTAATTTAATTTATCCTAAATCAATAACAGCAGATAATCAGAATGGAATGGACTGAAAATTTATAATGAAAGTATTTAATGTACTGAGAGATGAGTTTTTTAGGCTTGCTTATAATCAATTAACTATGGTTTCATTTCTATTGCTATATTTCTGCTTACCATTAATTCCGGGATACGTAGTGCTATTCGTTACATTATTTTTTTTGACTGTTTACTTCTATAAAGTTGCTACCAATTCTACTTTGACTATTGTACCCCGAATTTTCTTTCAAATAGTTATGATTGTACTATTTTCGACTATTATATTTCTATTACATGGTAAACTGCGTGTATTAATTTTTGGGGAAAACTTGACTCTGAACATAGTATTCTTAATTATTTGCTTGCTACCATTTCTTTATTTCGCGATAGTAAATTTAATAGATCTTATTAATCAAATAATTATTGAGTTTGACAATATTAAAGGAAAGAGTTTTAAAAATTTTTTTGCGTCAACAGTTGTGATAATTGGAGCAACCATTTTCATAACTGATTTAGTTTTTTGTTTTATATACTCGTTTGCAATATTGTTAGGAGAAATATTTGGTTATTTAAAAGGTATTCCACATTTCACAGAGATTAGAGATTCTTTTAACACAACAACTCCTGTAGCTTTCTACAATACCTTTTATTTTACTTTTTCAATTCACTTTGCTATTCCTTTCTCAGGTGATTCAAATTTCATTAGGCTTCAAGAGATGATAAACAAGAGTTTTTTGTTAAGTTCGATTCAAATTATTCACATTTTGTTTTCAAAAGCAATAGATCTTCTAATTCTTGGTCTAGTAGCAAATCGATTTGTTGAATTCTTTAATCAAACTAAAAGTAACACATTATAGTCCTTTATGGGCTTTTTTATGAAATGAACATGAACAAATGTTCGTTATTGAGGTGATATAATATGTACAAACTTGCATTTTATTAAGCTCAAACAATCAGGCCGAGCGAGGTTCAATCGAAAACCAGTTGGAGTTTGCACGGAAAAACAGGCATATCGGAGACCGCTGCAAGGAAAGTGCCCATCCAAAAACATTCCCCAAGACTTGGGCGAGGACTTGGTGTGGAATATATTTTCCTTAATAATATTCATTATCCTGGAGAAGCTCTTAAAGACAGCGGTCCATACATTACCATCTACGAGGTGCATACCAAGCGACCACCTGCATCCGTTACCATCAAGTACTCTTTTTCCAAGGATGTTATTCACACGGACACGCGTGAAGATATCAACCTATAAACCGCGATTCATCGGGAAAATGATACCGCGGTTGACGCGTTAGATATTCACGCTAGAAAAAACATGATTCTTGCGATTAATATATGGAATATCTGGATACTTTCCAGGCTATTTTGCATTACCATCTATGCCTCTCCCGGATGTGCATAAACTCGTACGCGATTTAATTTTTGATAAAAAAACAAGAGGTTGCCGCTACTGCCAAGCAACCTCCTCAATGCACGCAGGGAAATCATTTTTCGGGCTTCCAACAATCGCAGATACTGGATACGCTCGCATCTGTCCGGGGTCAAATGGAACGAGCAGCGACTGCAGCAAGTCGGGATCGTATTTCTCCCGATCAAGCCATAGGTCTTCATCCTCTGGCCGTAAAATGACCGGCATCCGGTCGTGGATGTCAGCGACAACCTCATTGGGCCGGGTGGTAATGATCGTGCAGGTGTGAAGTTTCTGGCCGTCAGGCGCTGTCCACGTGTCAAACAGACCAGCAAAGGCAAACGGTTCTCCGCTCCGCATGGTAATGCGCATCGGCTGTTTTCTCCCGTCCATCTGCTTCCACTCGAAAAAGCCGTCCGCAGGGATCATACAGCGCTTGCGCTCAAACAGCCTCCGAAAAGCCGGCTTCTCCTGCAGCGTTTCGGCGCGCGCATTGATCATCTTGTAGCCGATTTTATCGTCCTGGGCCCAAGATGGAACCAGCCCCCAACGCAATTGGCCAATTCTGCGTCGCCCGCCGTCGGCAAGAATGGCCGGGATCTGCTGACCGGGGGCGATGTTGTACCTCGGCTTTAGATCAAACGGGATCTCCTGCAGGTGGAATCGACGCATCAGCTTTTCCGGGTCTGTGACTAGCGTAAACCGTCCGCACATGGGCAGCTCCCTCCTTTTACCATGATGCCTCAACAAGCAAAAAAATAATCCCCCACCGTATTGGGGGAATTGAAGGAGGTACGTCTTGACGATATGACTGGTTCAATTTTTTATTATGTTGTGTGAGTCCGTCTTATGACCAAATCAGTGTGAACAGGACTCCGAAGCAACCCATTTCTGCACCACTTCTTGCGTTCTACCGTAGTCTGTAGCCGAGGCTAGATAAACAAAGGCGTTGTCTTCCCCGTCTCCAGTTTTTCACAGACACGATTGTACGCTGCTTGTGACCGGGCGGATCGCCCCATTCAATGATTCACATCAATTTTTTTCGTATACTAGTAAGAAGGACAACTTGGCTGATACAGGTTAAAGGTTCATGCCAGTGTAAAAGTCCATACCGCCCCGTTAGCTAGGATCATCTTCAATCTGGAATACTTTCCAATACGAGTGAGTTACTATGAATTAAAATGGAGGGCTGTCTATGACAGTGGAATCGCAGAAAGATATCGATGGTCTGAAGGAAATCGGCAAAATTGTTGCGTTGACAATCAATGAAATGAAGCGTCACGCACGTGTCGGAATGACGACCAAGGAACTGGATGATATTGGAGGACAGATTTTAAAAAAATACGGGGCCGTGCCTGCACCCAAAACCGTATATAACTTTCCCGGCAACACGTGTATCAGCATTAACCATGAAATCGCTCATGGAATCCCGGGAAATCGAAAAATTCAACCGGGCGACTTAATTAACATCGATGTTTCCGCTGAACTGGGAGGATATTTTGCGGATGCGGGTCACTCTTTTGTCATGCCTCCCTACAACCCTGCTTTAACCCGTCTCTGTGATTACACATACAAAACGATGATGAAGGTCATCTCTTCACTCAAGCATGGAGTAAAAATGAATGAAATCGGCAGGATTATTCAAACCGAAGCGAAAAAAGGCGGCTATCAGGTCATTCAAAACTTGTGCAGTCACGGTGTTGGGAGGTCTCTGCACGAATCTCCAAATGAAATTCTCCCTTATTATGACAGGCACGATAAACGCGTGTTGAAAGAGGGAATGGTCATAACGATTGAGCCCTTTTTATCAACAGGGGCGGATTATGTGGTTGAGCAGCCGGATGGGTGGACTTTATGTTTACCGGATCGCAGCTTTGCGGCACAACAAGAGCACACCATCATTATTACAAAGGGTCAGCCGATCATCGTGACTGTAGCTTAGATTATCAAATGGGCGCTTGAATTTACTTGTTGCTGCACGAACGGATACAAGAATATCTCCTGGGGCCATGTACCGCAGTTACAGGCGCCCGTAAAGGCTAAATACTCCAAAGCCCGAAGAGCTATTCTTCGGGCTTTTAATACTCGTTCCTTTACGATTTACAAAATTCCTCGTGCTCTTGCACTATTTCACGGCCATGCAAGGCGTCCTGCCTCATTTCTCTTCTTTATCCTGATCGGGGTAGTAAATTTTGTTTCGTCCGCAAACATTAAATTTCATTAAACCTTCTTTATAATTAGCTCTGAAAGGACCAGGGTAGACAACAAAAAACATCCCCCTTTCTCCATTACGCCAGGGGGATGTCTGCAAAACGAGCAGCAAGGTTCCTAACCGCGGTCTGTGCCCTTACTTTTCATATCTATTACTTTTCATATGTTTTAATAAAGCGAAGGATTTCTTCTTTTGACGGCAAGGCTGAAATTGCCCCTTGTCCTGTTGTGGTGAGTGCACCGCTTGCATTGGCAAAGGTGAGGATTTCGTGATGGTGCTCATGCAATATATCGAGCAAGTTTTCCTCATTTCCTCCCTTTTCCAGGAGTTTATATAAAAACCCGCCGATAAAGGCATCTCCTGCGCCAGTCGTATCCTGCACCGCCACGTTGAAACCAGTGGATTCATATGTGGCATGCTTGGTGTAAAGGGCGGCTCCCTTTGCTCCTTTTGTGCAAATTACGGCTTTGACGTCACCTGTGAATAATTGTTCAATCGCCTGTTGTTCATTCGTGATTCCGGTGATAAACGTCAATTCTTCATCGGATATTTTGATCAGATGCGCTCTTGGAATAAATGCTGCAATCGTTTGTCTGCATTCCTCTGCGCTGTTCCACAATGGAAGGCGAACGTTTGGATCGAAGCTGATCAGCCCTCCTTTTTCTTTCACCAGCTGAATCGCTTTTTCATGGGCTTTTTTCATCGGGCTCTCGACGAGATCGACAGAGCAAAAATGTAAAATATCGCCTTTCGCAAACCAGCTTGCTTCAATTTCGTCTTCTGAAAGCAATAGATCTGCAGAAGGATTGCGATAGAAGGAAAAGTCCCGCTCCCCATCTTCGCGCAAGGAAACAAACGCCAATCCTGCATGCGCTTCTGTTGTTCGTTTGATTTTATCGGTCTTTACCCTGACTTTTTGTAACTCTTCAATCAAAAAGTCACTGAAGGCATCCATTCCCAGCTTTGTAATCATTGCCGATTCTGCCCCGTATTTCGCTACAGCTGCCGCCACGTTTGCCGGTGCTCCCCCTGGCTCACGTTTGAAAGAGTGAACGTCCTTTAATGCTTTTCCTTTTTGCAGCGGAATAAAGTCAATGAGCACTTCACCAATGGAAAACAAGCGGCCCATCGTCTGCACCTCCGTTTTTTTGCATCGCGGTTAGATGATAGATCGTCGTATCCAATGAAACGTTTCCGTTTCGAGCAAAGAAGCAAATCTTTGTGCTTTCCGGACTGGGAAAAATCCGGCTTGTGAACACTTCCATGCCGTCATTGATAAAAATTTCGACGGAAGACGTATCGACAAAGAGATGAAGCTTTACCGCATTTCCTTCCACGCGGCATGTGCTTGTTGTTCCGTATTTTTTCGCCGGAACTTCCCCGGAATAGGTGCGGTCTAACGTTACCTTTTGCTTGTGTCTGTTATAGGAGATGACCGTTTTTTCCTCATCAGATGACCGGAATTCAATCCCCACTTCCTCTGCTTCCATGTTCGTAAATTCACAAATCAGTTCATAGCAGGTCCCGTTGAATCCGTCATACCTTTTTTGCTCATTGTGAAGCGTATCTTTCACATGGACCGCATCTTGCCGCAATGCTTCCAGTTCTTTTACAGGACGCTGAATCAGCTTTCCGTTTTGGATGGTCAATTCTCTTGGCAGTGTGAGACAATGGGCCCATCCATCCTGATCTGTTGGATATGGAATGTCGGGAAGACCCATCCACCCGACTAATAAGCGCCGTCCCTTATGGTCGATGGTCGTCTGCGGGGCGTAAAAGTCAAAGCCGCGGTCCAACTTCACAAACTCACCGTGTTCAAAGATTTTTGTCTTGAGATCAAGTCTGTTTCCTGCGATATAACCGGATTGATGCACATATTGAAATTGCTCTCCCGCTGGCACTACTCCTTGCGGGCAGAAGATCAGCACACCGTTTCCATCCAGTTCGAAATAGTCGGGGCATTCCCACATGAATCCAAAATGCTGTAACCGGGTGTGAATCTCACCTTCAAACGTCCAATGCATTAAATCAGGTGATGAATATAGCACAGCGCAACCCGTTTCGTTTTCCCGCTGTGCGCCGATTACAGCATAAAATGTGTCATGCACTTTCCACACTTTCGGATCGCGAAAATGATCGGTATAGCCTTTTGGCACTTCGTGAATCACCGGCGCTTGTAATTTTTTAATCTGCCCGTTTTCATCCATGAAGGCTAAACACTGATAAGGATGGCGCACCCAATTCTCATCCCTCGTATTCCCTGTATACATGAAATAAAGTGTCTGGTTATGAACAATGGCGCTGCCAGAGTAAACCCCGTGAGAATCAAAATAATCGTCCGGTTGTAACGCGATACCGACATTTTGCCAGTGAACCAGATCGCTTGATTTGGTGTGATACCAATATTTTAATCCATGAACCGGACCGAGCGGAAACCATTGATAAAACAAGTGATATTCTCCGTTATAGTAAGCAAAACCATTTGGATCGTTTAAAAGACCTGTGACTGGTTGGATATGATATTTCTGTCGCCACCTGCTGTTGTTCACCTTTTCTTGCAGGGCTGTTAATTCTTCTATCGTTGCTTCTTCGATTCGTCGATAGCGTTGTTCTCTCGTCCATTCCATTGATAGACCCAAACTCCTTCATCTCGTCCATACAGGGTCTGACCGTTTATCGATCAGACCCCATTTATTTTTATTGAGCTGCTTTTTTTGCTGCGCGTTTGGCCAAAATGATCGTCATGACAGAGGTAACGACAAACGAAATGACCATGCCAATGACGTATGGAACGATGGAATCCGGGCGAATGGAAATAATCCCTGGCAAACCGGCAGCGCCAAGCGCAACCGCTTTGACCTTATAGATGGTAATAAAGGCCGTTGATACAGACGCCCCGATGATCGCGGCAATAAACGGATAACGAAGTTTCAGGTTGACACCGAACATCGCAGGCTCCGTAATGCCCAAAACGGCCGAAATGCCGGCAGCGGAGGCAATCCCTTTCACTTTCTTGTCTTTCGTCATCAGGAAAACCGCCAACGTTGCAGCGCCTTGGGCAACGTTTGACATCGCGGCAACAGGAAAAATAAATGTTCCGCCTGTTTTCACGAAATCTGCCAGCAGCTGGGTTTCAACAGCAATAAAGCTATGATGCATCCCGGTAATCACGATCGGGGCATACCCCAACCCGAACAGCGCACCGCCGATAACGCCCGCTGTGTCATACAACCAAACCAGTCCGTCCGTTAGTACGTTGCCCGCAAGACGAGTCAACGGTCCTACGGCTGTAAAGGTTAAGATGCCTGTAATAAAAATCGTGAATAGGGGTGTCAGCAAGTTCGCAAGCGCAGAAGGGATATATTTGCGTAAAAATTGTTCGGTTTTTGCCAGAATAAAAGAAGCTGCTAATACAGGCAGTACCGTCCCTTGATACCCCACTTTTTCAATTTCCATGCCGAAAATGTTCCAGGCAGGAATGCTGCCGCTCGTCAAGGCGCTGCCGTAGTCATACCCGTTTAATAAGTCCGGGTGAACCATCAGCATGCCAAGCGCAGCTCCCAGGTACGGATTGCCGCCAAAACGCTGGGTGGCGGAAAAACCGATTAAAATTGGCAAAAACACAAATGCCGCATTGGCAAATGTATTAATAAGTGCGGCCAAGTCACTGATTTCCGGATACGCTTCAATGAGCGACTTGCCCTCGAAGATCAAGTCTTTCGCGATCAAAATATTATTGATCCCCATCAGCAGCCCGCCGGCAACAATAGCCGGAATGATGGGAACGAAAATATCAGAAAGCAGTTTCACGAAACGCTGGAGCGGGTTTAAACGTTTGGCTCCGGCGTCTTTTACATCTGTTGTCGACATTTCCTGAAGTCCGGTTAATCGGGCTAATTCATGGTACACATTGTTTACCAGACCTGCACCAAGAATAATTTGGAATTGTCCGCCAGTTGAGAACGTTCCTTTTACCGCGTCCATTTTGTCAAGCGCTTCTTGGTTTACTTTGCTTTCATCATGCAAAACGAGCCGTAAACGTGTGGCGCAGTGAGCCAAGGCAGAAAGATTCTCTTTTCCGCCAATCGCTTCAAACAGTTCTTTGGCAATCTGATCGTATTTCATCGCATCTCCCTCACCCATCGATGGAACCGGTTCCAAATTCGTTGTAATAAGAACCGGTCCTAATCCTTGTGATTTGGAACCGGTTCCAACCCGATTATACGTGACGAGGAATGATACTGTCAACGCTTTCTCGTTCAATGATTTCAAATTTTGATAATGTTCGTTTGGGGACTTCCTCTTCATTGATCAGCTTCACAATGTGCTGTGCAGCCATCTTACCAGCTTCTTTAAAAAACAATTTAACAGTTGTTAAACCAGGATGGATAATTTCGGTCACATCATATCCGCCAAAACCTGTAATCGAGACGTCTTGCGGAATGCGCAATCCCTTTAATTGGGCGGCTCTTAACGCTCCCAGTGCAATGTTATCTGTCGCGCATACGATGCAAGTGGGGCGAAATTGTTCCAGTAGTTCTGCTGCTGCTTGCTGTGCAACAAACATGTTAAAACCTGTTTCAAAATAATGGACCTCACACCCTTCCGCTTCCGCTATCGCCCGTTTAAATCCTTCCTTTCGTTTTACGCCCACTGCGACATCCTGTTCGCTAACACCCAAGTAGGCAATTTTGCGATGGCCTTTCTCTACTACATATTTTCCAATGGCATAGCCTGCTTCCACATCATTGTGAATCAGGCTGTGTACGTCGGGATGTTCTTGCCCAACAAGAAGAATCGGGATGTTCACCTTTTCAAACGCAGCCAAATGTGCCGGAGTGATTTGCGTTGCCAGCAAAATAATTCCCGCCACTTTCTGGCCAGCCAAGCTGTAAATCATTTCGATTTCCCGTTCAATTTGCTGGTTCGTATTAGAGATTAACAATTGAAAATGCAATTCTTTTAATTGTTCATCAATCCCGATGATTGTATGCGATGCCGCATAGGAATCCAGTCGCGGAACGATCGTGCCAATAAAGGCTGTTTTCTTCGCCTTTAAACTTTGGGCAAAAGGATTCGGTGTATATCCTGTTTCTTTAATAGCGCGTTCAATTTTTCGTTTGGTAGCTTCACTTACAGAACCGCCATTTAAGTAGCGAGATACGGTGCTTTTGGCCACTCCTGAAAGTTTGGCTACATCTGCAATGGTTTTATTCATTTTCTGGCCCACCTCAAACACGAGTCATCTTTTTTATTATAATATGAGGCCTATTTTTCATGCATAGGGTACGAGAGGCTGTTTGGATCATGTGAGGAACTGACAGGAACGAAAAAAGAATAGGAGCGACAAGCTCACAGCTTTCGCCCCTTACCAGCAGTGTTTGACATGGCCAGTTTTGCCGAGCTTACACCCGCATCAAGCCGTCCGTTGCTTTTTTACCTCACCTCGCTTCACGTTTCTGCTTTTTGAAAAACGTCTGGAGGGTGGGACATGAGCTGCCGGATTGGAAAAAGACAGTATTACGTTTGCAAAACGGACCAGCGTTTGACATGCTGCTCCTTGGCCATTTGCAAATAAAGACGTTGATCGTGGGTAATCACCTGTGTCGGCAAATGCTGAAACGTGGGAGCGTATGGGTCTTCTACCACGCTTCTGATACCGGTCAACGCCTCGATCACCCGAAGCGTGCAAAACGGAACGTAGGCCGCGCTGTACCCGCCTTCGTGACAGGCAACCAGCCTGCCCTGACAGCATTCATCCGCCAGCGCAAGCATTTCCTGTGCCATCTGATAAAACCCTTCCGCGGTCACCATCATTCTGCCCAACGGGTCAAACAGGCTGGCATCCTGCCCTGCAGAGACGAAGATCAGCTCGGGGCCAAACTGGCGGATCACAGGCGCGACGATGGTGCGGATCGCCTCCAGATAGCCTGCGTCAGAAGTACCGGCCGGCAGTGGAATATTGATCGTGTATCCTTCCCCCGCCCCGGCTCCAGTATCAGACAAGCTGCCTCTGCCGGGAGGGTAGTTGTTTTCCTGATGCAGCGACACAAACAAGACCCCAGGGTCATCGTAAAAAATGCTTTCCGTTCCGTTTCCGTGATGGACATCCCAATCGACGATTGCGATCCGCTTCAAACCATACGCTTGCTGCGCGTATCTGGCTGCGACGGCGACGTTGTTGAACAGGCAGAATCCCATGCCCTTGTCCCGCTCCGCATGATGGCCGGGCGGTCGGTGCAGCACATAGGCGTTGTCCACCTCGCCGCGCATTACCGCATCGACAGCACGCAGACCTCCCCCCGCCGACAGACAGGCGATTTCAAACGATCCGTACCCGACAACCGCCAGTTCACCTGCATCGCCCGTCGTCTGGCTCAATGCTTCCACCCGCTTGATATACGCCGGATCATGCACAGCTGCGATCTCTTCTGCTGTTGCCGCCCTGGGCGGAATCGACACCAGTTCACGGATAAAACCGGAACGCTCCAGCAGGTTTTTCACACGCCGTTTGGTCGCCGGATTCTCTGAATGCACATCCGTTTCAATCCAGCCGCCAGCGGGCAAAAACAATGCGCCATTCCCGGTATTGTGCCAAAAATAACTCTCATCGCAAACGAAAGCGGTTCTTCGCTTCATCAGACATTCTCCTTTCTGTAAAAAGAAGGGCTTCGCCCGTCGCGTCTATCCATCTTGGACGGGAGAAGCCTGATTCTCAAGCTTGCGCCTCCGCCCATATCGGGCGGTATACCAGACAATCATGGCGACGGGTACGAGGCTGAGAACCGTGAACACGCCAACGACCACTTGCGAAAACCCGCTTGCCCACACGATGGGCGCAACCGGGGCACCGGACGCTTTCAGGCCTGCCAGCCATTCATTGGCGGGAACTCCGCCTGTGTGCAGCGATGTATCGACCATCCTGCGAAAGAGGCTGGCCGAAAGCGAGCTCCCGATGACAGCACCCACCAGTCGCAGCATGTTCAATATGGCCGAGCCCAACCCCAGATGATCGTAGGTAAATTTCTTCATCCAGGCCGACGTAATGGAAATGATGGCGATCCCAAGCCCAAGTCCGGCCAGGAACGATGCTCCGATGTACACGTACAGGGGCACTTCGCGAATCATGTACAGGCACAGGCTCGCCAGCAGACAGAAAAATCCTGTGCTGACGACAATCTCCAGCGGCATTTTTCTCTCCAGCCGCCCGACGATTCCCACGGATACGATAATGGAAGCGCACAGAGGTGTGACGGTGTAGGCGATTTGCAGGCTGTCGTAGTCGAGAAAATTTCCCAGCATAAAAGGCAGTACGTACAGCAGGCTGTTCAGAACAAACCCGGCAAAGAAGTTGCCGAAAAGCAACAGGTACGTTTCACTTTCCTTCCACAGATTCGGCATAGGGACGGCCTGCGTCTCCTGGTCCTCCTCAGGTACAGCAGACGATTTGAGCGAGGCAATCATGGCCAGCAACGCGAGCAGCACCAGCGTACCATTTGCCAAAAAGGTGAACCTCCAGGTCGCAAAATGACCGATCAACCCAGCACTGATGGGGCCGCAAGCCGCTGCAAGCGCACACGTGGCGCTCCAGGCGCCGATCGCTTGCCCATAGCGCTGTTTCCCAAACCGCTTCAGCAAGATCACCAGACTGACGGGCACGAGAATGGAAGAACCGATACCCTGAATGAAGCGGCAGGTCAACAGGAAAGGAAAGGAGCTGCTGAAATACCCGAGGAAAGAGCCTGCTGCATACAGTGCCAACCCGCTGAGGAACACCCGGATGTGTCCAAAACGGTCCGCCACTCTGCCCATGAATACCATGAGCAGAGCGAACGGCAGAATGTACAGATTCATGATCCAGATCGCTGTGGACAGACTGGTTGCGAATTGTTCCTGGATCTGCGGCAGCAGGACGTACAACAGCGTTCCATCCTGCATCACAGTGAACAGGCTGACGATGACTGACAGGATAAACAGTTTTTTCATCGCGCGTCACACCGAAGCGGTTAGTTCGCTCACGGAGCGTTCCTTGTACAGCATTTGCTGCAAATGTGCAGAAGCAAGGGCGAGAGCAACGATGCGCGTCGGCTCCTCCTGCTCCATGCTCTGTGTCAGCACTGTTCGCACCATCCGGCGTATCCGTTTTGCCGACTCGGTCCACATGTCCTGCGGCAGGGCTTCCCCGGTAATGATCAAGCCAAACGACAATGCCGAACCCGCGTTGACCATAAAATCGGGGAGCACGATCACGCCTTTTTCCCGGAGGATTTCATCGGCTTCATTCGTAGTCGGCATGTTGGCCGCCTCGACAATGATTTTTGCCCGGATCGAGTGTGCATTCCCCTCATGGATCACCTGCGAGACAGAAGCGGGGATCAGCAAATCGACCGGCAGCTGCAGCAGCTCTTCGTTGGTCATCTGCTTTACCGCCTGAGCGATCTTCTCGCGATCGATGCAGCCGTTTGGCTTGCGGATGGACAGCAGCTGATGGATGTCCAGGCCCTCTTCCCGATAGATTGCTCCCTCGGCATCGCCGACTGCTGTAATTGTGACGCCGCGATCGTGCAGCAGCTTGGCGATTTCACTGCCCACCGTGCCGAATCCATGCACGGCAGCAGTCGCCTGCTCCAGCGGAAGCTGAATCAGTTCGGCCGTCTCCAGCAGGCTCTCCATCAGGCCAAAGCCTGCTGTCGTCTCCATGTTTTGATCAGACAACAAGTCATGTGCCCGGACACCCTGACCAATCTCGTACTTTACGCCCCGCTCCTGCAGCCGGTTCAGCACTCGCTCCAGCGGGTCAAGCTGTATGTGGGCGTACATCGCTCTTACATCTTTCGCGTAAATCCCCATGTCCTCTCCCAACAACAGGCAGCTTTTCAACAGCGGTTCAGCCATTCGGGCAAAGGCCTGGATTTTTTTCTCCTTGTCAGGCGCTGACGGATCTCCGACAATTCCGGCCTTGGCTCCTCCCAGCGGCAGGTTCATCAGACCGTGCTTGTAAGTCATGACTTCCGCCAAATCCCGCACTTCTTCCAGCGTGACCGTCGGAGACATGCGCAAGCCTCCTGTGGCAATCCCTCCGATCAAGCGATCGATAACGATAAACGCCGTCGTGTCCGTTTCCGGGTCATGCATGGTAATTTCATAGTACGTATTCATCCATTACTCCTCCCGTTTTTTGAGTACTTCAAACGTAAAGGCAAAGGCCAGGTCTTCGTGATTCAGCCGCTCGATCATATCCACATCACGCTCATAGAGGGGCAAAAGCTCAGGGTTTACCATACGTTTCGCCAAAAAATTCCGATAACAAATGATTCCGTTTTTCCTTAGTTTTTTCGTGATTTCCGTGAGGATCTGTTGGAACGTTTCATTGGGAACCCAGCCGGATATGTCCGAAAGCGACACCTTGTCGATAAACGGCTCCTTTGCCCGGGCCAGATACCGGTCGATCAGATCCGTCACAATCTCCACTTTGTCCAGGTTTCGCTTGATCGTCTCGTAGTGCTGCTTTTGCAAGTAGACGGGCATTGCCTCTTCGTTCATGTACTTTCCGCAGTACAAAAAGGTAAGAAAGTGGTTTTCCCGCACCAGATGATTTTCGAACGTATGGGTCAGCCTCTGCAAAATATAGTTGCCGATGCTTTGCTGCTGGCCGACCTCGTTGTCATAGCTGGGGTCCCCGAGTGTCCACTTGAAGACGGTGCGGCGGCACAGGTTCTCGATGGACCAGCGCCATAGCAGCGTGTTGAAATGCTCACGAAAATAGGCCCTCTGTTCTTCCAGGGAAGTGAGCGAAAGCATGTGCAGGAACTGTTTTTTCTTGGGTCGAAACAGCAGCGACCCGATATATTTTTTATAAAATTGCTCGTGTTTCCCCAGGAAAATCAAGCCTTCCTCGATTTTGTCGCGATAGCGGCTCCAGTACGCCTGGGCCTGGGGCGTCAAATTGGATTCAAACTCCCGGTATACGTCCATCCTGGAAAAGGTGGCCGGTTTCACGCCGAGGAATTGCAGATACTCGTCATGCTGCAGCAGGCGCATGGCTTCGATTTTCAGTTCCAGCAGATAGTTTTGCGTAGGGTTGGCATCTACAGAAATCAGTCGTTTGGGTTCGTCGACGAGCAATGCGAGACTGCGGCAGCCGCTCCCCGTAATCACCAGCACAGTGTCGCTGGGACGGATGCGCAGCGCTTTTAATTCGGAGTACGAATCTTCATCACTGGTCGTGTACAAAATCCAGTCTTTTTTGTAAATGCTGTCTTGCTCGGAATAAATGATTCGTTTCGAGGCTGGCTTTTCTTTGATCGCTGTTGCCATCC
Source organism: Brevibacillus sp. NL20B1 (assembly GCF_018195675.1). NCBI lineage: Bacteria > Bacillati > Bacillota > Bacilli > Caryophanales > Paenibacillaceae > Brevibacillus > Brevibacillus sp. NL20B1. The sequence continues at coordinate 40,037 of NZ_JAGTPT010000027.1, read as the reverse complement.
ACGGGACACCCCATTTACGAAAAAGTGTGGTTTGCGCAAGCTCGCCTGTGAAGCCAACCAGCCTCCTGATTTCCCGAAGGTTCCGTGTTCCGAGGCACAGGAGACTGGGGCAACCGTTGGCTTTGCGTTAGTTCAAATACTCAAGTCCGATTTTCTTCAAGCGCTCCCGATGACCGTTGATAATATCGCTCAGCACCATGTTCACCTGATCCACTACCGGCGTGTCGATCATGCGCATTCCTGGCGCAATCTCGGCATCTCCCACCAAGTCCTTGTGCTCCATGCAAGCTTCCTGATACAGCCCGACGAACTGATTGAGAAAGCTTTCAAACGCTTTTTGCATCCGCACCGAACATTCGGTAGCCAGGCGCGACAGCCGTTCTTTTTCTTCCGGACGCTGCTGGATCGCATCCGCCAGTTTTTTCTCGGCAAATCCCACATGGCGCGTCTCATCCTTGAACGCTCCGATAATAATCTCGGTCAATCCGGGATCAAACGGCTTCCAGAAGCGGGCTTCGTAGCCGTACAGCGGGAACGCCATGCCTTCCAGGATGATATTGAGGGTGACCAATCCGCCCAGCAAATCTTTGTTGTCCACCTGCTGGAGCATGATCTGTTGGAAGGCGCGGTATTCCGGACTGGCCACTTCCTCGACCAACTGGCCGATCGCCTCATCGGACAGCCCCATCTCGCGCATCCGTTCCACGAACACCTCGTAATGACGTGCTTCGTCAAACGTCTGCGTCGCCAGAAAAACGCGGCTCCAATCGTCGTCGGCGATGCTGGTCAGACCGGAAGCGGTGGTCACGGCAATCTTTTCGGCGGAAGCGAAAATCGCCAAATCGTACAAGCATACCTGGCGCAGCTTGCCTTCCTCCTGCAGAATCTCGGGCACGTCGTACTGCGGAGAGCGGCCGTAAATCATGCCCTTCAGATAGCCGTGGGGTACGATCTCCAGCCATTTTTCAGCGGTAAAGTTGCGGACAGAGACTCTTTTCTTGCTGGAAGTTGTCGTCATGTTCTTTTCCTCCTTTTATATCTAGAAAATTATGAAACAACTTGTTTGTTGGCCGCCGCTTTGACCCGCGCGATGTACTCGTCATCGATTTCCTTCTCGAAGCTGTGCAGGCTGGCCAGTGTGAAACCGTGTTTTTCGGCGAGCCCCTGGATGTAGTACATGTCGTCCATCGTGATGCGTCCGCCGATGCCCATATTGCGGTTGCTATTTTCCAAGGTTAAGAGAATCGTTTCCGAAAGGCAGGCCAAATTGACCCCCGGCTTGTAACCCAGGTTTTGACCAAATGCGAGGTTTTCCGGAAATTTGACCAAACCGCCTTCGATCACCAATACATCCGGCCGTTTTTCCTGCACGATTTTGCCTACGTTGGCAGGACGGGAGACATCGCAGATGACTGCCCCAGATTTGATCAAATCCGGCTGCAGGAGTTCTCCGATGCTGCTGGTAGCGACCAGGATGACATCAAGCTCAGGCAGGAAGTAATCGATATCGACGCCGTAATCGATCGGAGGCTTGTGTCCGGCTTGTCGGAACAACAGCTCGATGTCGTCAATGATGTTTTCACTCATCTGCTCTTCGAGATTGTCTGTCTCCGCCGATTCGGCCGTCTGGAACAGTTCATACAGCCGTTCGCGTGTCTGATACAGACCGTCGCTGAATACGAGCTCGTTTTCCAGCAGCGATAACAGCTGCTTTCGGATCCCCGATCGTTCCTTGTGGTAAAAGATGGCATGCAGGTAGATTTCATTTGCCAACTCTCGCAAACGCTCCATATTTACTCTTTCATTACTTTTTCTGCCGATTAATACGATATTTTCCATCTTTTGAGACAAAAGAATGGCACACAGCCGCCCGATCGATCCATTTGCGCCGATCACGGCTCCTCTGCACGTTTCGAGAGAGATGTCCATCTTGTCTGCACCTGTCAGCAGCGCGTTGATGGATGTAATGACGGTAAACGTGTTGCCCGTCGTTACGATCTCATGATCCAGTATCATATCGCGCACATCGATTCCGCCGCGTGTGACGATGGAGGTGTACGCACCCAATCCGAACACGGTGGCTCCCATTTCGCGCCCTTTGCGGATCGCAGCGCGAATGGCGGAAACGACTTCCTTTCTGGGACGCTCCAACACTTTTGGTCCCCCGAAGGGAATGGCGATGATGCTGCCGGCAGCGACATCTCCGTGTTTCGAGGAGATTTTGGAAAGTGTGCAAACTACTCCCGGCTCTCCGTAGTCAGCCTGCCATTCCAGTATCTCGGACAGCTCTGTATCATTGAATTGTTCAAATGACGGTGTGTTTATGACCAAGTCTCTCGTTTGCGGGTAGTGGGCAATAAAAGCGAAGCTGCGATGAGGTACTCGAGTGGTCGAAGAAACAATAATTTCTCTTCTTTTTGAACGATAGTCAGTAATTGTTTCGGGGATGGTATTGTCGTGAATGGTATAACGGTACAAATGATAGAAATCGCGATAGTAGAGAATCTCGCACGTACGGTCGATGGCGTGCAGCAGTTTGTCGATCTCTTCCCTGGAAATCGTGAGCGGCGGTTCAATCCGCACAGCCATCTCCTGGTTGAGATACGGCATGATCCTCAGTTTGTAGACATTGAGCAAAAAGCCGCTGATCAGGTATCCGAGACCGCCTTGCGAACAGAGAATCGCAAATTCATACGAATCTCCTGCATCGATCTCTTCAAACTCGATGGCTTGCAAATAGGCTTCACCGCGTACTTCCTTGATGACACCGGGCCACTTTTGCTGAATCTGCAGCAAGCGTTCGCGCATGTACGCGCCGTTTTGCTTCACCTGTTGGAACAGATGCTGGTTTTGCTCCAAATACTTGAGATAAGCCAGGCTGATTGAGCAGGTAAAATTGTTGTTGGCAAACGTGGCGCTGTGGTTTTTCCCGAAATCGTCCTCCTCCCAGAGAGCAGACGTGCTCATACATACACCGATCGGGACAATTCCTCCGCCCAATGCTTTGGACAGCAGCAGGATATCCGGCTCCAGGCCCTGCTCCACACACACGGCCCAATTGCCCATCCGGCCCAGACCTGTCTGAATTTCATCGAGGATAAACAGGACACCGTACCGGCGGCACAGCTCCTGCGCCTTGTGCAGATACGTGGGCGACGGTACGTTGACCCCGCCTTCTCCCTGCACAGGTTCGACCAGGAAACCGGCGATTTGATCTCCCTGCTCCTGCAACACCTTCTCCAAAGCAGCCTCGTCGTTGTAGGGGATCTTGATGTAGTCAGAGGTATCGATGAAAAACGGCTTTTGATAGACTTCCTGCCCGGTCGCCGCCAACGCTCCCGCTGTTTTGCCGTGAAAGCTTTTCCATGTGCTGACGATCTTGCGTTTTCGGGTAGCGGCTCTGGCGAGCTTGATCGCGGCTTCCACTGCTTCCGCCCCGCTTTGGCCAAACGTGCAGACCGAGAGATTTTTTGGCATTTTGTCTAACAGGAACTGGGCCAGCTCTACCGCCTTAATGGGTGTGGATGGCTGACACAGGCTCGGAAGCATGTTCGCCCTGATTTGATCCAGGGCCGCCCAGATCGCCTCGTGGTTGTACCCCAAGGGGATGGCGCCGTACTGGGCGATGAAATCGGTATACCGCGTTCCGTCTGCTTCGTACAGATAGTACCCTTCACCCCTGACAAATTTCTTATCCATCTTGAAAATGGTGAGCAAATCCGCGATAACGGGATTCAGACGCTTCATCGACTTCTCCTCCAAAGATTAATCTAAAATGAATTACTTGTTCTCTTTTCGCATGAACAGCGGGATCAGCAGATAGAGTCCATAGGCAAATGACATCCAGATCGTAAAGGCGAGCAGCTGTTCACTGGACAATCCCGAAAAAAACACGTCGCGGTTCCACAACACGAAGGCATCGATGATCAAGCCGACTGCACTGCCGATCAGCCCCAGCTTCACCACCGCATACGGACTGGGATCCAGCTTGCGAAAGATCACAAAGACGATGTACAAGACCACTGCTGTCGCGATCTCCAACAACAGGAACCTCATGAAAAAGTCTTGTTGATACGGGTCGACCAACACCATGCTGCCGAAAAACACGAAGAACAACGTCGCCCCCAGCCAGACCAGGATCGAGAACAGCAAGGTCAGGCCCAGTTTTTCTGAGAACATACCCTCATCTCCTTTTCTAAATTTGAGGAAATATATTGGAAAAAAGTCTTTGGAGGTAAGTGTGGAAGAACACACGATGAAGCCAGCCTCCAAGACTTGATGTGGCTGCTCAATCCGATTTGTTTTCCAACAGCTTCTGAAAGAATACGCCCAATTCGGCAAACACTTTATCCCGGTCAAATTCGGGAGAGACCAGGCATTGTACCGCCAGGCCGTCAATCAACGCATTGATGAGGACCGCCCAGGTCTCGGTGGAAACCCCCATCAGCCGTTTGTCCCGGCCAGTCTGAACAGCAGTCCCCTCCACGCTGGAATCGGCGTGGTTGTCTGCGATCAGCTCCAGGATCTTTTCCGAAAGCACCTTGTTTTCAAACGCGAGCAGCTGGCCCAATTCCTGTCTAATTTCTTCGTTGTTGAAACTAAACACAACCAGCGACAAAAACAGCCGGTGGAAAAACGAGTCCGGTCGGCACCGTTCCTTGGCGGCATTCAAAGCCTCCGGGACGGCGAATTCGACGGATTGCGTATGAGACATCTCCTCCCAGGAACGAAGGCACACATCTTTTACCACGTCCAACATCAGTTGGTTTTTGGTGTGAAAATGGTAATAGACGGTCCCCTGCGATACATTTGCCTTGTCAGCCACCATTTTCAGCGTGAGCTTTTCCAAGCCGTTTTCCACGATGCACGCCTTGGCTGCTTCAATCAGTTCCTGTTTGGAAACGACGTTCGGTTTTGCCATTCATCTCAGTCCCTTGCGTGTATTCCAGTGTGTTTCCTTACTCCACCCCGAATGATTATGTATGGAAAACATATTATCGAGTTAGTCATTCAACCAACTAATTACACTATATACCATTTCCTGCAAAAAAAGAAGATGATTTTCCATCATGTTGTCATTAATTTTTTGTAAATCGTCCCAAAAGGTTTTACAGGCATCACGCTGCCCGTGCAGGAGGTTGGTCTGGACCAACATCCTGCACCAGCGCCGCTGCCTGACGATAAGTCAATCTGCCTGCTTCTGTTTGAAATAAAAATGCAGAAAATCAAAAGTACGCTCCAGCGCCTGTACAAATTCATCCCGATTTTGAAACGAGAAATGAACGGTTCTGATATCGACCGGTAATATGTCTCTGTGTTCTGATAGAAATTTTTGTAAGGACTTTTTCTCTGTCTCCTCGACCAGATACGTAACGATACTGGCTATCTGAGGAAAATGTGTAAATTCAATCTGCATCCGATTGCCTTGGTAGATCGCCTTGCCGCCAAACAGAATACGATCATCCATATGTATGCGTTGAAACGCGTATTCCGCCATGAATCGATCAGCCATCTCTGCATAGAGGGCGTTTCCGGACCGCGCTGCTTATCTTCCTTTTGTTTGCTTCCTTCACAAGCATGGCAAACGTGAATTCGCTCAAAAGAATTCCCTCCTAAAATTCCCGAGAATAGGGGCCAAAAGTGCCTGTGTAATTGGTTATCTGTATATTCAGCGATGCCAGTTTTTTACGAGTTCACGCACGAAGCTATGTTATCATATCAATAGACGCAATTTTTTGTATATTGTGCAACAAGGAGGTTTTCGCTAATGGGCATGATCATCGTGAGTATATTTTTTCTGGGCTGGCTCGTGATAACTGGCTATATTGCGATAAATCCTGTTGGTTATTGGGAACTATTCGGAAAATGGCAGGCGAACCGTTATCCTTCCAAACAATACTTTTTTATGCTGAGGGTCTTCGGAATTATTGGTTTTCTCCTGCCATTTCTGTACATTATTAGTCAAATTTTCGATTAACGAAGACGATGGCACAACAAAAGAAGACGCCAGAACATACCCATAGCAGGTGTGAATCTGACGCCTTCCGTATCCGGGTATCAGGCTTTGGGATAGTCAACTGCGAAACATTTCGGGATTTTTGACTCTAATGGATATGACCTCTCCGCAGTTCAAACAAAACGTATATACTTTGGGAGAGCCAAACGACATTTTTTTGTCAATGGGCTTTATCGGCATGAAATCATCGCCTTCTGCGAACTCCGAACCATTGCAATTCGGGCATTTTCTTTGCTCAGTCAAGACACATCAACTCCAAATAAGAATTACAGGAGACGTGAACAACTCACTTTCCCAATCATCCGCATTGGCAATCTTTCCCTGACAAAAATAGTACCACGGTTTTGCCATACTCCGCCAGTGAGGCAGACTTGGCTTTTCCTTGTTTCGGATTCATCGAGACTTCTTCATAGAGGGAGTTGGCATCCATTAGCAACACGCCAGAACAAAAAATCACAAATGTTTTCTTTTGGCTTTTGCTTTTATTTTGCCAAAAGCCCATATTAATGGATTTAGATAGGAGAGTATTAATGATGTTCCGCCTAACAATACTGCAATGGAAGCTGTTATTAAATCAGCGGAACTTCCCGCAGCGTTAACACCATAAAAAAGTATAATGTAGGACCATGTACCGACTAACGAAAAGATGATTAATAACAATATTTCAATTGGTGTAGGTATGACTTTTTTCTTTCCCTTACCAACTAACAATAAACAAGGAAGGAGAATAAATAGAGTTACTGGAAGACCGATACATATATACACAGCTACCACCACAAAATAACCTACCTCCTTTTATCACAAGGCACTTATCATTCCACATTAGATACCTAGGTGAATTTTTGCCAGTCGAACTTCTCCATGCCCTCAACTCTTTCATCATGAGTTATGTTGTACCTAGTTGTACAATTACACCTGACATTTAGTATAATTTGGATAATTCCCTATTGAAAGGATGAATTCATGCTGTTATATATAACTGTCGTGGCAATCATTTTTTCGTTACATTTATCTTTACGATTAAGCAAGTTGTCCACCATCCAAACCGATCCAATATCCTGGCAGTAATGACCGCATTGTTGGGAGCATATTTGATTATGTTGATGATCGAGGAAGTGAGCTGACTGGCATTAACCCTCAGGGAATCGAGACAAAACAGAAAATGAACATAATACATATTTTACGTCTTATAAAATACCAGTAAGTCTATAAACCTTGGAGGATTGACCTTGATGGAAAATGAATTTTTTGTCGGGTGGGGAACTCTGTCACTCATCAATGCTGGACTGGCTCAAGCAAAAAACCGCAGTGGTCTGAACTGGTTCTTCCTTTCATTATTTCTTGGGCCAATTGCGACACTCATTATTGTTGTTTCAGATAAGCTGCCTGACAATCAACATTGATCAAAACAAGCGTTGAAGTAAATGGTCGTGGTACTATCTGAGACAAAATTCTTGATATGGAGGTCTCCTAATGTCAAACCCAATCCAGGGCACTGTCATAAAACGTCATGTGACCAGTTATCCCACCCCCATAGTTTGTAACGCAGGGGATATACTTCAAATCATCAAAGAAGATGAACAATGGACCGGATGGGTCTGGTGCAGGAATGAAAGCGGACTGGAAGGATGGGTGCCCAAACGTTATTTGCAGGTAAATGGGAACCTTGGAACCGTACAACACGAATACAACTCGTATGAACTTACTGTGCACATTGGGGAAGACGTAACGATCACGTGTGAAGAGAGCGGATGGTTTCTCTGTATCAATGCAGATAACCAGGTTGGTTGGGTGCCTTGTGAATGTATTCAGATCAATGCCGGCACGCACTGAGCATGGTGGTATTCGCGGTAGTGCTCTGGCCGGATGGATTGCTGGATGCATTGCTAGCAACCACTGCGGGATCATGGTTCGTTGTGATATCGACACTGCCCCCCATTGAAAGCTCTATTCCCGTGCTTGCCCCCGCTTCACCGTTGAAAAAAATTGCCCCGTTTTCCGGGGCAACCAGACTGAAGACAAACTGTACTTTTTCATTGAGGTTCCGCAAGGAAACGATCTTTCCATAGTTGTCAGGCCGAAAGGCCTGCACATTGATCAACCGAAGGTGGAGATAAAGTACGGGCATGGAGTGATGGGCCAAGCGAGCTCCTTTGACGACCTGCTCAGCGGAAAAACGAAAGACGCGGGGAAAACAGGGGGCACAAGTCTCACTTCATCGAAATACCCAGATGTTTGCCCCCTGCCCGCGTCGCGTTTTGGAGCGGACGCGATCCGCTTCTTTGCTGGTCGTCAAGAGAGCGAGCGGGACCTATCACCCATGCGCCATGGACTTTGTCTACACACTGATTGCCCCGTTTTCCGGGGCAACGTGTACTACTCTTCAGGTAATTTCAATACCTCAGTTTCAAATTGCTGGTAAGCACTCTGGATGCCAATGATCACATCCTTTATTTTGAAGTACCCTTGAGAATAGGCAACCGTATCCCTGATTTCTTCCCACATATAGTGGTATTGTTTCATGTCCTTGGTCTCACAGATTACAAAATCCGTATATCTGCCGCCTAATGCATCCGCATCAAAGAATTTTACTTTCACATGGTCTTGATACTTACCAATAATGTGGTACAGATCTTTTGCCAATTCTCTTCTTTTTTCACGCGGCAAGGCCAACCAGGATGGATAAAATTCAAGCAGTACAACAATTCCGTAGTTGAAGTCGCTCATATAATCCCCCAGAGAAAATTTGTCATTTGATAAGAGTTCGACCAGGCGTGTATATTTGCCTGCGCATGTATACAAAAAATGTTTGTGATGGTGAGTGTGTGCCTATCGCCTAGTCGCGATACATTAAATAAGCTAGGTGTTATATTCGTATGCGTAAATTATTGGAGTTGTCCATTATTATTGGGTTAGGATTTTTTACTGGTCTCTTGTTTGGCGGAGGAAGCAACATTTTGTTTGCGTTTTAGCAATCCCCCCCTGCGTTAATCCTGTCCTTTCACGTAATCACTTACTTTACATAGCCATACCATGTGGTGACGATCTTTTCCCCAGTAATCTCTTGCGATGAAATAAGGCTCGCCAAATTTCCGTAACCATTTTGATTGAGCCTGCTTGTAGCCGCTATCCAAACAAAACTGTTTAACTCCTGATTCATAAAGAACCTTCATTATCGAATGGATCAGAGCTGACCCTACGCCCTTGCCTTGAAATTCGGGCAAGACGTAAAGGCTGCCCATGGCAACAAGAAAGAAAGTTCCCGATTTGGCATTTACCAGTGAAGATGTGAGCAGATTCTTTTTAGACTCAATCTCATATTCAATATCACTGGTTAAATGTCCAAGGCCGTCTTTCTCAAAGGCATCCGTAATCGATGCTTCAAATACAGCATAAGCTGATGTTATATCTTCCCTGGTCGGTTTGGTAATGAGTAAGTCATTCATCATCTATTTGTCCTTTCATGCGGGGAATCTTGAATCATTCGCCTTTCCTTTCGCCAATACCGAGGATCTGCATCCCCTTCTTTTTCCTTATATGTTGATGATGGTATTCAATCATACCAATGTCAAGCGTCCGTAGAGCGGCCGAATCGATGGCCCCATAAAGTAAACCCGATCAAACTCGCAGGCGCAGACCGCGGGAATTTTTTCGAGGGGGGAAATGAATTGGATAAGGTCAACCGATTTTACGTACTCGCTGGTGCCTTGTTAATTCTCATCGTCGGCTTTTCTATTCTTTTCAACTATTCCCATACCTGGTCTTACCTTTTTCAAGGCTCCAGCCAGCATTGGGAGGCGCAATTTGTTGTGAGACCTTCTGAAGATGGGAACGAAGTGATCTACGAAGGAACAATCAAGCCGCTAACCTCCATGAATGTCACCCAACTTACCTATAAGACAGACGTGGTAACAAGCCAACCTGGGGGTACGCTGGTTTCCCCACTTATCGAGGAAGGTAAACCGCTTCAATTATTTGTCACAAGTCCGGGGCGTGACTCCATACAGTTTCGAGCGGGGATGAATGCAGAAGAGATAGCCAGCATATTTTTCCGGGACTTGGTCTATGAAATCACCTGGAATGATGAAACGGGGCAGCATACCGAAAAAATCGTCTTGAAGTTGGTGCCGCCTTCGTGATCCGGTTCCAACCGTAATTTTTCTCGTTTTATTTAACGGCAAGCCAGATTTCGTTCCGGGAATGAAGACTATGGAGATCTGGACTAATATAGGCCTCTATCGTCGGCAGTTCAGCGGGCACATACCCGTTAGAAGGGAGCCATTCCGAATAAATTCGTTTGTAGGCATTCACTAATGCGGTTGGGATAGGCCCCTCTATCTCAAACACAATCCATTTCGCTGCAGGGAATTCAAAGCTCAGAAATTCAGCCGGCACATCCCCCGCATGTTCTGCGGCGATCCAGTAATCAACCGTGTTTTTCTTGGCGTTATAATTGTCGTTCATTCCGATCAACCCTTTGATCTCGCCATTAAGCAGTTGAATTAACTTGTCGACCGTTCCGTTTGCATTCATTTCACCCCAAAATTCCGAAATCCCCGGCCCTTCCGCATTCGCGCCACAAGGGCATTCGCGTTTTACACCTACAACTTGAAAAGCCTCTCTGTTAACGATACGGTACTTCATCGGTTCTGCTCCTTTCAACGTCACCTGTATCGACAGGCGGTTGTACGATTGAATGTTTCCGATTCCTTTTCTGGCTTCACTTGGAGTAACACCATGCTGTTTCCGGAAGGCTTTGGTGAAAGCCTCGGGAGTTTCATAGCCGTATTTGCAGGCAAGGTCGATGATTTTGATCCCTGTGCTGATTAACTCTTGCGCCGCCAGCGTTAACCGCCGTCGTCGAATATAATCACCGACTGTAATGTCAGTCAGGATCAAAAACGTACGTTGAAAATGAAAAGCAGAAAGATTCGCTTGTCTGGAAATCTCCTCGATCGTCAGCGGCTTAAGCAAATGTTCTTCCATATAATCAATCGCTTTCTGCAATGACTCGACCAGTGCCATCCAGCTCAACTCCCTGAGATAAAGTGTACTGATTACGGGAAAGCAAATCCTGTCTTTATATGCTCTGTGTGGACAGTCATGTAAGACGTCAACACATTTGAAACTTGATTATGGAATTCATTTTTCAAAATTCGACAAACAACAGCACCCCCCGTTGGATTTCCCGGGGGAATATATGAATGTATATCGTCAACTGTTGAATCTTAAAGTGACGCAGAACATGACTTCTGCGTCACTTTAGCTATGATCGGAAAAACACCACGCTTTTCCTCCAGAATACTCCCCTATTGAATAATGAGGACCCGCTTCGTCCATATTGCAACTATGCTCAGACACCATCCTTCTCCATTTTTTCTTCACAATCGCATGTTAATCTTCCCCTAGAAAAAGAAAAGGAGGATTATCCATGACCAATAACATACCCAAAGAGAAGCGAATTGCGCTTCCGGTTATTTTATCCGGCGCATTGGTGCTGTCTGCTTGTTCCAATAATACCCTCAATCATACAGAAGGCCATGACATGTCCACAACGGGCTCTCATGAACAACAGAAGCATATGTCAGCCTCAGCAGATCCCAAATTTGAAGTTCTGACTGGAAATACATTTACGCTGACAGCAAAAGAAAGCATGCTCATGCTAGACAACAATACCATGAAAACGGCGTGGACTTTTAATGGAACAGTGCCTGGACCACAGCTGCGGGTGAAACAAGGGGAAACGATTCAGGTCAAATTGAATAACGAACTGCCAGAACCCGTAACGATCCACTGGCACGGCCTACCTGTTCCGAACCATATGGATGGGATTCCTGGTGTAACACAAAATGCTGTAAAACCTGGCGAGAGCTTTACGTATCAGTTTACAGTGGATGTCCCCGGCACTTACTGGTATCACTCCCATCAGGATAGTGTCAACCAGGTTGATAAAGGATTGTACGGGTCCATTGTAGTCGAACCAAAAGAATCCCGACCGGTTGACCATGATTACACGATTGTCCTCGATGAATGGATGGAAGATGACAGCATGGCTGAGATGCACAACTCCACCCACTCGAATGCGGACATGAGCAAGATGAACCACGGACACATGAACCATGGAACTGACACGAACAACACCATGATGGACATGAGTAAGATGAGCGATGCTGAGATGATGCCGCTGATGTACACGATCTTTTCGGCGAACGGTAGGACTGGCGCTGCTATCAAACCCGTGTCCGTAAAAGAGGGTGACAAAGTGAGAATCCGCCTGATCAACGCAGGGTACCTCTCCCACAAATTGCACTTGCCTGGTCATCAGTTTAGGATCGTCTCAACAGATGGCCAACCGATACACAACCCGCCTGTTATAAACGAACAGCTGCTGAACATCGCACCCGGGGAGCGATACGATATCGAGTTTGTCGCCAATCATCCTGGCAAATGGCTGTTGGACGAACACAGTACATTTCCGGGGGCAAAATCACTGGCAATTCCAATCGTCTATGAAGGATTTGAGCACGCTTCTCCGCAATCGGATCATGCAGGAGAGATGCCGCTTGTAGATATCACAAAATACGGGGAAGCCGCCAAAAGCATCTTCTCACTGGATGACAAATATGATTGGCAGTACACGCTGGAATTGGGAACAGATATGAAAAACGGAACCTTCACCATTAATGGTAAAGCGTTCCCAGACACTCCCCCGCTTGATGTTAAGGAAGGAGATCTGGTGAAAGTCAAATTGGTAAACAAATCTCCGGAAGACATTCACCCGATGCATCTGCATGGTCACTTCTTCCAGGTATTGAGTAAAAATGGCAAACCTGTTTCGGGCTCTCCTTTGATAAAAGATACGCTTAACATTCTGCCTGGTGAGGAATACGTCGTTGCCTTCAAGGCTGATAATCCGGGGCACTGGATGTTCCACTGCCATGACCTCGGCCACGCTTCCAAGGGAATGGTAACCGAAGTGAAGTACGATGGTTTCAAACCTGATTTTACTGTCGATCCAACCGTAAACAACAAGCCAGAATAACAGAATGACCAGGATTAAACGGACATGCAAAAAGGGCAGGAACAAGCGTTTCCGCCCTTTTCCCGTACATCCATGTCAAGAGAAGCTTTCTGACGCAGGTAATGTTATCGTAACGGTCGTACCCTTTCCCACTTCACTCTCGATGGAGATTTCTCCTTGATGTGCCTCCACAATCCCTTTCACGATTGTCAATCCGAGTCCGGTACCCCCTTTCTCCCGATTGCGCGATCGATCTCCACGATAAAACCGTTCGAACACGTAAGGCAAATCCTCTGGTGAAATACCGGCACCGTTGTCGATGACTTTCACCTCAACCTTTCGTTCTTTTTTTACAACGGAAATGATGACTTCCCCGCTCTCCGGAGTATGTTTTAGTGCATTCGTAAGCAAGTTGGAAAAAACTTGCGCCAGTCTTTGTTTATCCCCCAGAATCCAGACATCGTTGTCCAGCCGAACTGTTAATCGTATTCCTTTTTGCTGAAAAGATGGATTCATCGAATCTGCAATGTTTTCCACGACCTGGTTCAGGTTGATAACATCAAGGGAGATGCTCAGCGCACCTGCTTCCGCCTGAATGACTTGGTCCAAATCGCTTACGATTCGGATCAGCCTCACCACATCGGAACGGGCAGCCTCCAAATGTTCCGGAGTTGCTTTCCATATCCCGTCGATCATCCCTTCCGTCTGGGCAAGCAGCGTATTCAATGGAGTTCGCAGCTCATGTGCAATATCTGACGTAAGCCGTTTTCGCAATTCCTCCTGCTTTTGCAGATTGTGAACCAGATTGTTAAACGTTTGAACCAAATCATACAATTCGTCCTTTCCTTTGGGGAGGGGAACTCTTACAGACAAATCTCCTTTCGTTACAGCGAGAGCCGCACGACTCATATTGACAATTGGTCTGGACATCCATTTTGCGATGAAAATACTGATCGTACACACAATGACCAATAAAGCAAGCATCGTCCACTGCAGGGCATTTGTATGGGCTGTCTGAAAGTGTTCCTCCAAGGAAATGCTGTCCGTGTTGTCATGCTCGATACCTAGGTACCCAATCGGTGTACCACGCACCAGAACAGGGATCATGTCATCCTGAAGTTTGGTATGAGCAGTCGTTGTGTTCCCAAACGTTCGGATCAGCTGCTTTTCCTGGTCATATACCGTGATCTTCAACTTCAGCAGCTGTGACGCGGTATCTAATTTCAAAAACGTGCGTTCGTTCCACTCGTGTCCTTGTTGATATTCTTCCCTTAGCATGGCCAGAAGATCTGCTTGGTGTTTTCGATGAACATCGCTTATGTAATAGAAAAAATGAAGATCCATTTCTTTAATGGAAAGGATGGTTGAAATCAGAATGCCGCTAGCGCTAACAGCCATAAAGGCCAGCGCCAGCTTCATCCAAATGCTTTTCATAGGTTAGCCCCCACTCTGTGCGGGATTGTCGAGTCGATACCCTAATCCGTATACGGTTTTTATGTAGACTGGCTGTCTCGGGTCATTCTCAATCTTGTGACGCAAGTTCTTTATGTGTGTGTCAATGGTTCGGTCGCTTCCCGCGAAATCCAATCCCAACACTTCTTCCACCAATTCTTCCCGGGTCCAAGTGCGTCCTGGATATCGGAGCAGCGTGGTCAACAAGCGATACTCACTCGGTGTCAATTCAACCGGCTTTCCCTTCAACGTTACACGCTTTTCCCAAAGCGATACATGCAAGTCCCCCAATTCCACCTGATCGCGCAACACCTGGTAATCGCCCATCCGACGTAATATTGCCCGGACTCTGGCCACCAACTCACGTGGACTAAACGGCTTTACCAGATAATCATCGGCCCCTATCTCCAATCCCGCAATTCGGTCGGACTCACCGCTTTTGGCTGTCAGTATCAGGATCGGTACCCGGGACGTCTTGCGTATCTCCCGGCACACATCTTCTCCGCCTATATCCGGCAGCATCAGATCAAGGACAATCAAATCGGCTGCATCGGCAAGTTCCAAGGCATCCCTGCCATTTTCCGCCGTCATGACGTGATAGCCTTCCTTGGTCAGATACGATGACAAGATCTCCAGAATTTGCGGTTCGTCATCCACGATAAGAATCGTTGACACGTGTATCACCTCCTAACAGTCGGAAGAACGGACGTCAAATCGTTGGGGAATCTGCATTCGTATGCCAGACCACAGTTTCCCCTGACCCATCCGTTTTTGTTAAGCCTATCATAGAAGCAAACTGTGTAAAAATTATGGAGCCCCGTAAAAAAAAGAACAAGCAGGCTTCTATTGACCAGAGCCTGCTGAAGTACTTTCTGTTACCGTGGATTTTCGACCGCTGCGTGACCAAATCACGACCGGAATGAGAAGCAGCGAGAGGAATCCCCCGGCAAGTGAAAGTGTTGCATAACTGGAATGTGCTACAACCATACCTGAAAGTGCTCCACCCGAAGCCCCTGATAGTGCAATGAATACGTCAATGGCTCCTTGCGTTTTTGCACGCGTAGCCAGATCCGTTGAATCTACGATGAGAGCTGTTCCGCTAATTAATCCAAAGTTCCAACCAAGCCCCAGCAAAGCCAGCGCGATGATTATTCCTGTCAAAGAGTCAGCTGGTGCTACTGCTGCGACAAGGCCAGCAGCAAGTAAAGTACCACTGGAAGCATACGTCATGACTGTGCGGCCAATCTTGTCAACAAGAATGCCTGTCACGAGAGATGGGAGGTACATCGAACCAATATGAATACCAATAACCAATCCGACATCCCCCAAATCATGACCATGGTGATCCATGTGAATGGGAGTCATTGTCATGATTGCGATCATTACGATTTGGGTTAAGATCATTACGGCAGCGCCGACGATGATTCCACGGTTGTTTCTTGACAGCGTATTTGTTTCCGCATCTAAGCCGCTGCTCTCCTCTTTCCTGGCCTCAGCAATAGCCTTCGCGACAACGAAAGGGTCAGGGCGAAGGAAACCCACAAAGGCAAGACCGGCCAAGATGTAGGCAGCCGCAGCCAGTAAAAACGGCCCAGCAAGGGCAGGAACACCGTGTGACGAAGCAAAACTGCCCATTACATCAGCCAAGTTTGGACCTGCGACAGCACCGAACGTAGTAGAAACCATTACAATGCTGACAGCTGTTGCCCGTTGGGTTGGCTTTGCCAGATCTGTTCCCGCATATCGTGCTTGCAAATTTGTGGCCGTACCGGCGCCGTAGATAAACAGCGAAGCGAACAGGAGGAATACACTATGGCTAACAGCCGCAAATACGACCCCAATTGCCCCAATACCGCCTGTGATAAATCCTGCTGCGAGCCCCAAGCGACGTCCGTAACGCTGGGAAAGACGCCCAACAAGCATTGCAGCCAACGCAGATCCAAGTGTAATCAACGCTACGGGAACACCAGCAAAACTTTCCGTGCCTAACATATCCTGAGCAAGAAGTGCTCCAACAGTGACACCTGCTGCCAGACCTGCACCACTAAAAATTTGTGCCACGAATACGATAAATAACGTTCGTTTGTATAGCCGATTCTGCATCTCTGGAGAATCTACGTAACTCCGTAAATGATTTTCTTTCATGCTTCCAGGTTCATGCTCCATCGCTCAGAACACCTTTCTTGTTAGGTTTGGTGTGTGAAGCTTAAAACATCACCATTTTTTCGGCCCATTCCACGAGGTCGACACAATCATTCATCGTGGAGATCGGGCAAGAAGTTTGGTCCTCTAATTGCCTTTATTTAAGGTACGTTCCACATGCGTACAGAATTCCATATAAGTGACCGAAATAAGGTTGTTTACAAGGAGTGGTTATTGATTTGTTCTCGCAGCAGTGCCTTTATCGCTGTCATGGATCGGAGAGTTGTTTAATTTAGAACGTTGGTCGCTTCTCACATTCATTTCTCTTTGAAGTGCAGTGCGAACGGCAAGGAGTTTCTCCCTGTCCAAATATCCATCCTTCCAATAGGCACCGTTGTCCAGAAAGACCAGGTTGGAAGGTGAAATATCTTTCAGGCCCATAACAAAACCCATTATTTGCGCCTTCGACAAGTCGGTCTGGAGATGTTCACCAGCCACTTCCAGCAGTTTGAATAACTTGGTCAGTTCGCCAAGAGAAACCAACTTTTCAGTCATTGCTTTCATCACCTCTTGCTGACGGCGGCTGCGGTCAAAGTCGCTCGAATAATATGTGACACCTCGACTGTCTTGACGGTGACGAACATAGTCTAATACCTGATCGCCGGCACCTGCACCCCGGGGTTAAGATCAAAATGTGTGCCATCGGTTGGGTCGTTGTAGTACAACTTGCGGTCTACATTTACTTCAACACCAACCAGCTCGTCAATCACTGATCGGAAGCCTTCAAAGTCAATGCTGATGTAATGCTCGATGGGAATTCCAAGCACGCCAGCAAGTGTCTTTTTGACGAGCGTTTCACCTGTTTCTGTTGGTACCTGTCCGTTTCGTTCAGCCTTGCGCCGGGCAATTTCATCTTTTACGTAATCCGCTGGTTGAATTACTCCTCCCCTGACCACTCCGAATATATAGCGCTTATGTCCTACTTTTCTTGTAAGGCTTCAATCAGAAGGGAAGCATAATACTTGCTGCCGTCCGGCTTTAGATGTACCCCGTCTTCGTAGAAGTAATTTCCCTTCCCTTCACTGGCTGCGTACCAGTCTACTACTTTCGTATTGCTGAATTCACTGGCGACTTCCTTGATCGTCGGATTAACCTGATTTTGCCATTTTTTCGGAACTCGCGTTGTTACTAACAACACCTGTTTGGCATCAGAAAGTGACGTTAACAAATTGCGCAGGTGTTCTTTCTTGAAAGGGCCATTCGTCCCGAGTTCAATAATGATGTGGTCCCCTAATTTCCCTTGCTGTTTTAATCCATTTACAACATCCTGGGCTTGCGACATTTGTCTGCCGATCTTTCCATCTACCGTGATTTTCGGCAGCTTTTCCTTCAAGTAAGGCTCCACTCCCAGAATGACTGAATCCCCGATGACAGTGATCCCTTCCCCATTGAGTGGTTCCTCTTGCTTCGTCTCCGTCTCGATTTTCTTTGTTTCAGTCTCGCCCGAATTCTTTTCAGTGCTCTGCGGGTTGGGAGATTGTTCAAATTGTTGGCCTTGTATTTCTGCCTTTTCAGGCGTTTCCGAGGTCTGTGCTCGGAGAACCGGAAAACCAACAGCACAAATGAAGATGACGACCCCCCATATCATCCACACGTTTCTCTTCATTTTTCCATTTCATCCTTTCATTTTGAAATTCATTCCCTTGTTACGAATTCACGCCTTTACTCAGAGGAGTCGTCCTAATCTGCCAAACGTTTTGTCAGTGTAACGCTTGCGAACGAGATTACGAACATTTCCCCGGCGAATCGGCTCTTCGACATACTTGTATGATAGAGCTGCCAGAGCTACACTCATGATCAATTGCAACAAAATGTGTGTGAAACCAGGCTTCTCGGTGTTGACTGTCGGACTCGACAGAACAATGACCGGATAATGCCATATATAGAGACTATAGGAACGTTCCCCAATCCAGGTCAGGGGTCGGCACGCCAAGATTTTCCCCAGTCGGCTGGCCGGATGTGCCAATACTGCAATGACACCTGCGGTGACAAAAGACACAATAAGAAAACCGACCTGATACAGCCAATCATCGTATTCATTTACTGCATTGATCATGACGAGTAAAACAATTAGCCCCAGCACTCCTTTTACATCTAGCAACGTTCGAGCAGTAGGGGAAATCCTGTCATTCAACTTCCAGCTCGGCCAGACGATTGCCAATGCTGCTCCAATCAGGATAGCGAATGCACGGGTGTCCGTCCCGTAGTACACTCGACTTGGGTCCGTTCCCGGCTCATACATGAGTGCCATTGCACTGGCGGATAGGGAGGCCAATAAAAGAATCAGCAGCATTAGTTTTCCTCGTCGCGGCACTAGTTTTATGCCGATCAAGAAAAGAATTGGCCAAACGAGGTAAAACTGTTCCTCAATGGAAAGCGAACACAGATGTCCAATTGGAGAAGCTGGACCAAAACTCTCAAAATAGGAAACGTCATGAAATATGAGGTACCAATTGTTCATGTAAAAAAGTGAGGAGAGAAAATCACCCTGCAGTGCCCGCAGTCTGGAGAAATCGGTCATACTCAGCCATGAAGCCACCGCCAGAAGCATGCAAATCATCGCAGGCAACAATCTGCGTATTCTTCTTATCCAGAAATTCCAGATAGAAACCGTATTGTTTGTTTTATACTCCAATATGATCTGATCCGTAATAAGGTAGCCGGATAGTACAAAGAACATCTCTACTCCCAGCAGCCCACCTTGCATCGACTCCCAATCAAGGTGGTAACCAATCACAGCCAGGACAGAAATTGCTCGCAAGCCGTCTAAACCAGGCATATAGCGTTTCAACGGTTGGTTATGTTCCCTGTTCATGTTGGTTCAATCCTTGTCCGTTTATTGGCTTATTCTCAGCAAGAATATAGCTCCTGGATGTCACGAAGGTTTGATAAAGATGCAAACAAGATGTCAACGAATAGTTGTATCCACTCATTTTCCGGGCGAGTAAAGGTTTTTCCGTAAACAAACGTCTGCTCTCCCGGTAATCATAAGAATCGGAATGTTATATTCTGCGGTTCCCTTCTTGCAAATATCCAGACAGCAACACTAATGTAACGATTTAAATGAGCGGAATCAATTTCATTTCGGTTACAACGAGTGGAGAATTCAGTATCGTTGAGTTTCCGACTGAATGAGCATGAACTTAAAACAGTTTTCCGAAAAAAAAGAGTGCCCATATCTGGACACTCTCAAAAAGGTTAATCATGTTGCTCTTCCCGCAAGCATTTACACTGACAAGAGCATCTTGCGAGTAACATGTATAAATTCAGTTAAAGGTGGTGTCATCCATTTATCTTTATGCCAAGCAATTTGAGTATAAAGCGGAGGTGTGCAAGGCTTCCACGGCAATTCCCTCATTCGCCCTGCTTCAATGTCTTTTTTCACGACCATTTCAGGCAGCAGTGCCACTCCTAATCCTGCAATCACACATTGTTTAATGGCCTCGATACTGGCAAATTCAATTTTATGTAATGAATAAATTCCAAGGGATTTTAGAGATTCTTCAAACATGTTTCGATAAGAACATCCGGCTTCTGTGAGTAAAAGCGTTTCATGCTTCAGATCGTCGATTGAAAAATTGGCTTTCGATTGGTTTGGCGCGGCGACTAACAATAACTCTTCTTTGACAAGTCGCTCTACCTTTAACGATCCTTCAGGTTTCCACGCATCCATAAAAAAAGCAACATCCAATAATCCTTCCATCAGCTGTTTTCTCGCTATTTCATCAGAATGGGCAGGTTTAAATACCAGCTTTACCTTCGGAAATGCACTCTTGAACTCTTTCAGAATCAGCGGTAATCGATACGTACACTGACTCTCCTGAGCTCCTATTGTTAACGTGCCGCTGATTTCTTCTTCTCCATTCGCTGCTGTTACTGCTTCTTGGCTTAATGCAATGATTTTGTCCGCATATGTTTTAAAGGTACGTCCCGCTTCAGTTAAAATCAGTCGTTTGCCCAAACGCTCAAACAAGGGTTTGCCAATCTCATCTTCAAGGGCTTTGATTTGAGCCGTAACACTTGATTGAGCAAAATTCAACAATTTCGCAGTTTGGGTAAAGTTCAGGTTTTCGGCAGCATGTTTAAATGTAATCAATTGTTTAATTTCCATTATGCAACCTCTTTAAAATCGTTATTTTCGATTTATCCAATCAAGATAATCGTCTGTATCGATTTCGATGCTTAGTATAAGATAGGAATATCCCGAGAACAATATGCAGATGATCCCCAGGAAAAGGAGTTAATCCATATGACAATTGCGGTTATTTATGGTGGAACCCGTCCAAACGGGAACACAGAAACGTTAACGAAGTTAGCCATCCAAGGTATAGATGCAGAAGAAATCTATTTAAAGGATTATGTCATTAAACCGATTATCGATATGCGGCATGCAGAGGAAGGTTTTCCGGATGTTCAAGATGATTATAATTCCATCATGAAACGTATCCTGCCGCATGATATCCTGATTTTTTCCACACCAATCTATTGGTATAGCATGACGGGAACGATGAAGAACTTTATTGATCGATGGTCACAAACATTACGAGACCCGAATTTTCCTGATTTCAAATCAAAAATGGCAGCCAAAAAAGCATATGTCATCGCGGTGGGGGGAGATAACCCATACATCACAGGGTTGCCGATGATTCAGCAGTTTCAACATATCTTTGACTTTGTAGGGACAACCTTCGAAGGATATGTTATTGGAAAAGGAAACAGACCAGGTGATATTTTACAGGACCTGAATGCACTGTCTGCAGCGGAACAGCTAAGAAAGAAATTGCAATAAAAGACAGGAGGTTGCGGCTACTGCCATGCAACCTCCTGTATATTTTTCGGGTACCTATTCCGCTTACAAGGATTCTTCAGCTGCTTCGTCCCACCCTTCCATTACCAGTTCGACAAATGCCTGAATGGTAATTTCATCAGAACGATCCCTGCGTGTAATTAAGAAGGTATCCAACGTCTGCGTAAAGCGATGCAGAGGGATGAGTTCTCCCTTTCGTATTTCCTCGTGTATTAAATCACCACTGATTATGCCAACACCTGTCCCTTTTAAAATTGCTTGCTTAATTGCTTCTTCACTGTCACTTTCAATGACAGCCATCGGCGTGGGGATCTCTTCCATACAACGATCAAACAGCCAATCAAGATAAGAAAATTTTTTAAAGAATAAGGGATACGTTTGTAGAATGGCAGAAAGGTCACTATTTTGGTGGAGGTCTTTTCTGATGACCAATAACAGCTCTTCTTCATCAAGCGAAACGAACTCCAGATCTTCATTCTTATTTTTTCCGGTAATAATCCCCACATCCGCTTCACGAGCGGTGATCATTTGAATGACGTCTACACTGTTACAAGAGACCAGTTTTAACTTTACTTGCGGATGAAGTTTCACAAAGGTATGGATAAGCATCGTCAAAAAATGAGTCCAATAGTATTCTGGCGCAGCGATAACCAACGTGCCGTAGGGATCATGCAATCGGTTTAACGCTTTGTTCATTTCCTCTACACAATCCATGATCCTGTCTACATGCTGCTTCAATACTTTTCCAGCCGGAGTCAAATAGGTTTTCTTCCCAACCCGATGAAATAAGGGGTGACCGATCTCCTGTTCCAGATTTCGTATATGCATTGTGATCGTCGGCTGCGTATATCCAAGAATCTCGGCTGCTTTCGTCTGATTAAGATGGGTAGCAACTACCTGGAAGGTTTTCAATGTACGAAGTTCCATATTTCCCCTTCCCCTTATCCATACCTAAAAATTTGTAATCGTAACCATAACATACATCAATTGTTCTTTGATTTAGACTCTATGGTAAATTATGACCAACAAGATTTCAATGCAGAGGAGGAGCAGGGTTGTTTTCATTTCGAGTCATTGATCCACCAAATGTAGAGAAACTATTGGATATGAAACAGGTAATCGAATTGGTTGAGCGTGCGTATTTGTTAAAGGCACAAAAAGAGGCAGCGGTATTCCCGCTGATGTTCCATGAATTTTCTCCAGGAAAAGCTGACATGGACATCAAATCAGGACATCTGGTGGGTGCTGATATTTTCGGATTAAAGCTCGTGTCATGGTTTGGGGATAATCCTGCCAAACAGCTGCCTCCCCTCGTTGGTTTCGTGCTGGTGCTCGACAGCAGAACAGGCGTCCCCATCGGGATGATGGGAGGAGAAGCAATCACGTTAATGCGGACAGGAGCAGCAGGAGGGATTGGCGCCAAGTATCTTGCACGAAAAGAGTCTGAGCATTTATTGATCGTCGGAACAGGTCACTTGGCTCCTTATCTGATTATGTCCACGCTGATGCTCATGGATCATATCAAAAAGGTGACAGTTTACAATCATCATTCATTGGAGAAAGCAAGATCATTTTGCTCTACGATATCAGCAATATTAAAAGAAAAGTTCCTGGCTCCGTATCGGGACAATCCGGTGTTATTTGAGAGATACGCTTCTCGCATCGAACAAGTAGAATTTGCGGCAACTGACCAGATTCAGAAGGCAACAGGAGAAGCAGACATTATTATTACCGCAACTCCTTCGCGACAACCGATCATTCAAAAAGAATGGGTTCGGCCGGGAACACACTTCTCTTGCATTGGGGCAGATCTGGAGGGAAAACAGGAAATCGACGAGCGAATTTTCGCTTCTGCACGAGTATTCGTCGATGATGTTGACCAGGCTGTCCAGGTAGGAGAAACAGAGATACCGATCAAAACAGGAGTCATAGAACGAGATAACATTGTTGCGGAAATAGGCAGTGTGATGCTTGGTACAACTGCTGGCCGTCTTTCAGATGACGACATTACGATCTTTGACAGCACAGGGATCGCCCTGCAAGACTTGATCACGGCTGATTATATTTTAAAACAAGCGGAAGCAAAAGGCATCGGTATCGTCGCGAACCTGTAAGGGAGGATATGAACCATGAAAATGAAGGCTTTCCTGGTAGAAGAATGGATGAATGCCCATGAAAAGAACGCAACCATTAATATGGCGGAAACATGTGTGGACTCCCTCACGTTGAAGGAACTTATTACGATAGATGGTACAAATCCTGATGAATTTTTTCGCTCCCTCTATCCGCTGAAGCTAACCTATGGTCATATTGAGGGTTCTCCCGAGTTCAGGCAGCTGGTTGCGAACTTGTACGAAACCATTGAGCCTCATCAAGTTCTCGTCATGAATGGGGCAAGCGGCGCCAACTTTTTAGTGTATTACTCTCTTATCGAACCTGGCGATCACGTTATTGCGGTGCATCCGACCTATCAGCAGCTTTATGAAGTTCCTCGATCATTTGGAGCGACAGTAGACCTTTTGGAGCTGCGCCCTGAACATCATTTTCTCCCCGATCTTGACGAGCTGAAGTCTCTGATTCGACCGAACACGAAAATGATTTGTATTAATAATCCGAATAACCCAACTGGTGCCTTAATGGAACGGGATATCCTGGAACAAATTGTGGAGATTGCACGATCGTGTGGAGCTTATGTACTTTGTGATGAAGTCTATCAGGACTTACTCCAGGATGCTGAGGCCGACGTTCCTTCAATTGCTGATCTATATGAGAAGGGAATCAGCACGTCCAGTGTTTCAAAAGTACTCTCGCTTGCAGGTCTCCGTTTTGGTTGGATTGCCGCTCCTCAAGACGTCATTGCGGAATGTATGAAGCACCGGGACTACACAACGATCAGCTGCGGGATGTTGGACGATGTACTGGCTGTCCATGCCCTGAAGAACTACGACAAGATTGTAAGCAGAAGTCGAAAAATTTTGCGGGACAACCTTGCCCTCCTGGATGAATGGGTGAAACACGAACAATCCTTTTCCTATGTCAAACCGCGCGCGGGAACGACAGCGATGTTGAAATATGATTTTCCAGTCCCTTCTGTGACGTTTTGTACAGATCTGCTTGCTCATACTGGTGCCTTTTTGACACCTGGTGCGTGCTTTGATATGGAAGGACATGTTCGTATTGGTTATGCTTGCAGTACAGACGTTCTGCAAGCTGGACTTGAACAGGTCTCACAGTATGTACGGAAAATGAAGTTGTATCGATGAAGGAACGGAGTCATCCACAGCAGACGCTAAGCGTTCAGAATAGTCACAAAGTAATCTCATCGTTCTGAGCATGCAATACAGGGACATGCCTGCTGAATATACTGGGCATGCTCTCATTTGTCGTCAACGTCATAAGGAACGAGGCGGGTTTGTCGGACATCGCAACAACGCCTTCGACAAGCCCGCCGATTCCTGACGTTCAGGCCGAACGTTCCAAAGGCGAGCTGCAGCAGCTTTTGTCCCTCTCTGTCTAGGACCACCTGCGCAGGTTACTTCCCCTACCTGCTTTTGATCAATAATGCAACAGCTTCCTGAACCAATTTGCTGGTATCGTTGCCAGCCTCCTTCTCTTCCAAGATGCACCGTTCAAGATTGACCGCCACGATGTAAGCAATGGCCTTGTCAACCGCGTTGCGGACAGCCGAAAGCTGACTTACCACATCCTTGCAGGTTTTCTCTTCCTCCATCATTTTCAGCACCCCGCGGACTTGTCCTTCCACGCGGCGCAGCCTTCTTTTCACATCCTCGTCATATTTCATCGGTACGGAATCTCCCCCTATTCACTATACGTGTATAGGTATATTATACCCTATATCCGGGGAACCAGGCTTAGATAAACAAGTTCACCTTCGCTTCTGCAGCATCCCCCAAATAGGTTGCAACACCGGCATAATCGATCCCGTCGATCAGTTCTTCTTTTGCGAGTCCCAGCAAATCCATGGTCATCGTGCACGCGACCAGCTTGACTCCCTGTTCCCGGGCAAGCTCTATCAATTGCGGCAGGCTCAATGCATTGTGCTTCTTCATGACATGTTTGATCAATCTCGGACCGATTCCGGCAAAATTCATTTTGGAAAGTCCCAGTTTATTCGCTCCGCGCGGCATCATTTTGCCAAACATTTTCTCGAGAAACCCTTTCCTAACCGAAACAGGCTGATCTTTGCGAAGCGTATTCAACCCCCAGAAGGTGAAAAAGATCGTCACTTCATGACCATATGCAGCCGCTCCGTTCGCGATGATAAAGGCGGCGATCGCCTTGTCCAGATCACCGCTGAACAGGATAATGGTGGTTTTTTCTTTTTGGCTCATACAATCACCCCTTACATATACGAGTATGGGTATATTTTTTGCGAGTAAAATCAGTCATACTTGGCGCATGACCTTGAATCGACTGCAATGGAATCTTCCGCACATCCTATTTTTTCTTCACGATAAAGATAAACACACCGTTGTCTTCTGTTGCTTCGATCAATTCATGGTTGGACTGTCTGATCCACGCTGAGAAGTCGTTCATGGAGCCTTTGTCGGTTGTGCGCACCTCCATGATTTGACCTGACTGCAGCGTATCGATGGCTTTCTTTGCTTTCACAATCGGCAGCGGGCAAGCCAGGCCCTTTGCGTCGACAAATACGTCCGCCATGCGTAGTCCTCCTCCTTTTTTTAACCGTGATGGTGTACTGCGCAGCGATTGGGACCGATTTCCAGCTCAATTGCCCTTTCCTGATCGACCTGCAGTTCGCCCCGGTTGATGGCCACGATTTCCTCAAAATTGGGGGGCTTCTCCATGGAAGCTGCGCTGGCCACTTGTTCCGTAAACGATGCTTTGTCTACGTTGCGCATAATCTCGTTATTTTCGCGAATCTTGCCAAGCAGCTCCCCGACAACGCCGCGGTCGTTGATTTCCTGAATATCGGCGTAATGCGCCGGCAAAACCAGGCAATCATCCGGGAGATCTTTCAGCTTGAAAAACACAGTGTGATACAAATCCTCAGCCCATTCTTTCGCCTTGCCCCCGAGATCGGGTCTTCCCAAACCGCCGACAAAGATGGTATCCCCGGACAGCAAAAACCGGTTGTCGATGAGGAAAGAGGTGGAACCCGGCGTATGGCCCGGCGTGGGGATCGACAACACTTCCACATGAACATCGCCGACCTTGATCCGGTCGTAACGATCCAGCGGTTCAAACTTCAAATTCGTCCCCTTCGCCTCTTCGGAAGAAATGTAATATGTCGCGCCGACTTGTTTGGCAAGCCGCGGACCGCCGGTGATATGATCGGCATGCATGTGGGAATCCACCACATGTTCGATCTCAAATTGGTGTGTTTTGGCCAGTTCGATGTACACATCAATCTCTTTGTTCGGATCGATGATCATGCCTTTTCCATCGGAAATAACCGCATAAGACAGACAGCCTTTCGCCAACCTGTTGATTTGAATCAATTTCAACTGATCGTCCATATATACGATGGTGGGATGGTAAAACTGGCTCCAGGCAAGCATCCCGCCTTGTAACGAGCAGGTATTGTATCCTTTTTCCATCAACATTTCCGCTACATAATGGGATGCTCCGCCTTTTGCGCAAACAATGACGATTTCCGCATCCTTCGGCAGTCCCGCATACACCTGCACATCCTCCTCCAGAAAGTGGAAATACGGAATGTTCATGGTTCTCAGATTCTTGCCTTCAATTTTCCAATCGTTGTAATCCGTTTCATTCCTCACGTCGAGAATCACGAGATCTTCACCGGAACTCATTTTGCGATGAAGCTCTTCCGCCGTAATCGATCGAACTTGTTCCATTCGTAATCTCCTTTCCTGTTAGAAGTTCAATGTTACTTGGACGACAAAGGCATATTCCAAAATGTCGCCGCACCGCCAAATTCCCTGCCGCCGACGAAGTCCTCTTTTGTGTGTTCCATTACGTTCTTCGAAGTTTCTCATTCGTCGCTTTCTGTGGCTCCCTGCCACTGAGACATGCCCGGCAGCACATTTTTCACGTTGGAAAAACAGTGCTCGGCAAGAATTTGGCAGGCCATGTCGCTGCGGCTTCCCGTACGGCAAATCACGGCATACTCTTTCCCCGGGTCCAACTGAGGGATTTTTTCCTCCAGTTGTCCCAAAGGTACGGATATGGCGCCGGGAATGTGCTCGAAGGCATATTCTGCAGGTTCGCGCACATCCAACACGATGATGCTTTCGCCGGAAGCCAGTTTGTGATGTAATTCCTCGTTGCTCATGGTGTGAGGAAAATTCACTTCCGCTTTCGTTTCGTTGAGTGAGGCTTTTCTCAAGAAATGGCGGAAAACCCCGTTCTCTTCGATAAGACCGATATATTGATGGCCGGTGCGTCTGGCCCAGTTCTGCAAATCCGCGACAGAGCCCTTATCGGTCGCCCGCACTTCGAGAACTTCCCCCGGCATTATTTCTTCCATGGCTTTCTTGGTTTTTACCACCGGCATCGGACATGACAATTGTTCACATTCAAGCACATGATCCGTGTGAATTTCTCTTCTCACAACATTACCCCCTACGATCGCATGTAGATTTTCCGTATTCGATCACGCCGCCGTTTATACTGGCAACCCTTTTTATCCGTGGACGGCAGATACTCCTCACACAGGGTACAGTGGTCACAATATATCCAGCCAAATCTTGATGACCGTTGCCGTGATGAGCGCAGCGAGGATCCATTGCAGTACCTTCACGTTCATTTTTTGGCCGAGATAAGCGCCCATCGGCGAAGCAACAATACTCGCCGCAACCATCACCAGGGACGGAATCAGCAGCATGTGGCCGCCCATCACTTTCCCGACCGTGGTACCGATTGAGGAAATGAACGTGATCGCCAATGACGAGGCGATGGCCACACGGGTCGGAATCTTCAATACGACCAGCATGATCGGAACCGTGATGAAAGCGCCAGCCGCACCGACGATTCCTGACAGGAGGCCCACCGTTGCCGCGGCAATGACCGCAACGGTTGTGTTGAAGCGAATGTCGGAATAATCGCTTCTGACCGCCTCTTTTTTGGGCAAAAACATCATGACCGCCGCAACAAGCGCCATCACAGCATACGTCAGGTTAATCGCGGAATCGGGTAAATATTTTGAGCCGAAGCCGCCGATAAAACTCCCCGCTATGATGGGAATGCCCATGGCGAGAACCAGTTTCTTATTGATAAACCCGCCTTTGCGGTAAGCAAACATTCCGGCCAGTGTGGAAAAAAACACCTGGACCGCACTGACCGCGGAAACCTCTTGCGCGCTAAGGGCCGCGAACCCAAGCAGCGGGGGAATATACAGCAGCAACGGATATTTCACGATGGAACCGCCGATCCCGACCATTCCGGAAATCACGGAACCGACAAAGCCGATCGCGAATAAGGTGATGATCCACCCGAGATCCAGTTCCATAAAACCCCCTCTCATTTGCATGATTACAATGTTTGCCGACTTCTTGAACCAAATGATCCAAAATCGGAACCATCATGCGGACAAGGTCCGCACCACGCAGCTCAGAAGACCACCAGCACGACACTCCCGATGATCTGATCCCATCCGTCTCTTTTTGCCTTACACATGTCCCCCCTTTGTGATCATTTTGATATACATATACCCGTATGGGTATAATAAACCGTTCCTTTCTTTTTGTCAAGTAAGCATGATCTACCTGTTATCTTGCGCGAGTCAGCGGATTGGTCGGCATGAGGTGTCCCTGCCCGTCGACAAGTAGCTGTCAAGCAGCATGGTATCGAAGGGAGTACGATCCCATAATAAAAGCAGGCTTCTATCGAATGGAGCCTCTCCCCACT
This sequence comes from Brevibacillus sp. NL20B1, assembly GCF_018195675.1. Taxonomy (NCBI): domain Bacteria; kingdom Bacillati; phylum Bacillota; class Bacilli; order Caryophanales; family Paenibacillaceae; genus Brevibacillus; species Brevibacillus sp. NL20B1. Next base: position 10,685 of record NZ_JAGTPT010000027.1, on the reverse strand, counting down.
CTTTCTCTAGTCAGCCTGCTTGTTGCCTATACATGTATCATGGCCATACCCTGCTACGTATCCTCAATCATCCCCAACTCCTCCGCGATCTCCGCATCCATCAGCTTTTCCCCCGGCTGAAGCGTTCCTTCCACAATCCATCTTTGCAGTTGGTGGAAGCGGCACTCCTCTCCCTTCTGTTTTTGCAACTATGATGCGTATCACAATGGAAAACGATCAAACTGCTTACAATAAAGATATCCCCCCAATTATCCCAAGGAGGAGATCATGATGAACGAATTTGTCGCCACCATCCGGGTGCCGGAATACCCGCCGCATCTGAAACACAAGGTGATCTTTGAGACGTTTGAACGATTGAAGCCCGGAGAAGCCCTGCTTTTGATCAACGACCACAATCCGATTCCGCTGCGGTTCCAGTTTGAATCGATGCATCCTGGAGGGTTCACCTGGGAGTACCTCGAGGAAGGCCCCGACCTATTCCAGGTCAAAATCGCGAAAAAGTAAGGGAGGCCTTTGCCATGGCGACGGTTACCGTTGTAGACGAAAAGACGCTCCGGATCGCGGTGGACCTCGAAGACGCCCTCGCCATGATTCGCGAGGCCGAGCGGAATGTGGAGCGCTACGCCAAAGACATCACGACCATCTACGAGAAAATGCCGGAGTTTCACTTCGTCCACTTCTGTTTTTACGCCTACGACAGCTCAGCTCTGTTTGAACACATGCTGGGCGTCGATCCCAAACAGTATCTCTCATTCTCGCTCGATGCGCCGGATTCGTTTTTCTACACGCTTTACGGCGGGATGGCAGCGCTGTACGAACAGGCAAAGGCAGCACTGCGTTCCGCGTAGGATCGGCCACACTTCCAAAAGGAGATGATGCCAATGGGAGACTCTCCGCAAATCGTGGAATTGGACGTTCGACCCCACCTTCGCAAAAAACTGGAACCGTTCCAACTGATCATGGAAACGGTCAAGACGCTTGGTCCGGATGATACGTTTGTGTTGCACACCACCTTCAAGCCCGTTCCGCTGCTCGGCCTGATGAAAGCGAAAGGGTTTGCCTATAAAACCGAGCGGCTGGCGAATGATCACTGGAAAGTGACGTTTGTTCCCAGGGCCCGCAAAGGCGAATTGGAAGGAAGCGAACCGGACGACGAGAACCGCTTGGGCGAAGCTCCCTCCACTGCTTCGCCGGAGGCGCCGCAGACGATTGAACTGAACAACCGGGGACTGGAACCGCCGCAGCCGATGATTCGAACCCTGAAGGCCCTGGAGGGTTGCCGGACTGGCGACCGGGTCGTCATACACAACGACCGGGTACCTGTCTTTCTGATTGAGGAGCTGAGGGCACTGGGATATCCCTATACAGTGGAGGAACAGCCGGACGGATCGGCGCGGGTTACAATCCAAAAGACGTAAGGGTGGGACCTCGATGTTTCTCCTTCCTTTTCTGTTCATTGCCACGGGGCTGGCCTGTTTTGCCCTGTTTTCTCTTTCAACACTCGCGCAGGCGGCCGTCTGGATCGCGCACCCGCCCCGCATTCCGGTGGGATGGTTTCATGTTCATTTGCTCGTACTCGGGTGGGCGACGATGATCGCCATGGGCGCGGTGTATCAGCTTCTCAACGTGGTGCTTCAAAAGGACGTGTTCAGCCGGAAGCTGGGTTACGTGCACTACGCGCTGTATACCGTCGGAACCGTCGGTTTGCTGGCCGGGTTTTCCGCCGGACGTGTGCAATGGATCGCCGTGTTTGCCGCTCTGGCCTGGATTGGCATCGTCTTGTTTGCCGTAAACATCGGGGTGACGTTGATCCGGGCGGGCCAATGGAACCCGATCACGCTCAGTACCGCCGGCTCCATTTTGTTCCTCGTGCTGACAGGACTCGCCGGGCTTTTCATGGGGTTCAATTTCGCATTCCGGTTGTGGCCGGAGTGGCATGAACGGCTGTTTTACACCCATATGTGGCTGGGGACCATCGGATGGTTCGGGTTGTTGATCACCGGCTTCAGCCACAAAATGCTGCCGATGTTCTACTTGGCCCACGGTGTGTCCAACCGGATGGCATACGTCGTTTTTGGGTTGTGGAACGCCACCGTCCTTGCGGGAGCCGCCGCATTCCTGACAGACGCACCCTTTCCTGCTGTCGGAGCTGCCGTCGGTTTGTTGACCCTGGCGGTGTACGCCTACAACGTGCACACGACCCAGATCCGCAAAGCGCGCCACAAAAAAAGTCCTGGCGCAGGCGTGCTGGCGGCCGTCTACAGCACGCGTGCACTGGCCGTTGTCTGTACCGCCGCGCTCGCATACACCCTGTTCGCTCCCGAACGGTCCACGGATGAACGGTCTGTCGTGATCTTCGGTTGGGCTTATCTGTGGGGCTGGGTCGCTCTGACCATTCTCGGGTATTTGTCGAAGATCATCCCCTTCCTTTGGTGGACACACAAGTACGGGCCTCGCGTCGGCAAAGAAAAGATCCCAGCGATGGCCGACTTGCTGGAAGACCGTTACGTCGCTTATGGGCTCGCTCTAACCGCGGCAAGTCTGGTTATGCTGATCATCGGGTTGGGGATGGACGACGCGGTGTTGATACATTGGAGCGGCGCAGCGCTGTCCCTGTCCTCGCTCTTTTACGCGTGCTTGATCGGATGGGTGTTTACCCGTTAGTTAATCGGAAAGGATTTGCAGATCACCCGGCAGGACACAGGAGGTGATTGGAATGGATACGGCGGAGATTCGCGAGCTGTTGAGACAGGTGTACGACCCCGAACTGGGCATCAATATCGTCGATCTCGGGCTGGTGTACGAGATCCAAAACGAAGATGGGGACGTCTATGTTCGCATGACGCTGACGACCCCGGGCTGTCCGATGCACGACACCATCGCGGGGGGAGTGGAACGGTTGCTGGAACGCCAACCGGGCATTCGCTCCGTCAGGGTGGATGTCGTCTGGGATCCGCCATGGTCGCCCGAGATGATGTCGGAGGAAGCGAAAGAGCGGCTCGGCTTCTGTTGAGCAAAGCTTTACATGGCAGCACCGTCCTCGGTTTCGGGGACGGTGTTTTCCACCTTCAGCCCAATCACGGAAGGGTCCGTAAGACCAATGACGGCAAACTGATGGTCATTTACATGCATCATGAAGGGGGTCTGTTTGGCCAGATGGATCCTTTTCACGAATCCGTTCATTTTTTCGCTTTTGCGTCATCGTGACGGTACGCTCCAATCTCCTGTCATCTTCAGCTTCACCGTTCCTGGCATCCAGCGCTCAACAGCATCGCGGCAGCCAACTGCATGGCGATAATCAACATGAAGACGGGTGTCACTCGCGATTTGGTTAGAATAAAACGTGTGTTTTGGGATTTTGCCAAAAGGAGACCACACTTGGTCCATCAACATCGGTTTGGCGTTGATGGTGGTATTGAGCTTGCTACCCATCGGGCTGATGCAAACCTGGGCAAGCGTCCAGCATGGGATGTGGTACGCCCGCTCTGCTGAGTTCATGACGCAGAACATCATCCACATCTTTGTCTGGCTGCGCGTCATCGGTGATACCATTTTCTCCGTCGGTGCGCTGGCGCTCGGTTGGTTCATCCTGGGACTCAAGACCGGATGGTCGCTTACGGATCAACCATTGCCGTACGCGGATGACAATCTGCAAAAAACGTAAGCACACACACGATTAAACAAGACATCCCCTAAAGCAGGGTTCCCTCCCCTGGCTTTAAGGGATGTCTCATTGTTCTTTGTTCGCATTGCTGGTCGGGCATCGATCGCCGGACGGGACTGGTGCCATTCTCGTATTCGCTACAAGTGACCGCTCTGATCTGATATCATCAAAATAAAAACCAGCGGAAAGGATCTATTTTATGGGAAATCGGAACATGTTGCAGCAGGTCCCTTTGTTCCGGGATTTGAACCCGCAGGAACTGGACCGCGTCGAACAGATCACCATCCATCGCCTGATCCGGAAAAAAACGATCATCTTTATGGAAGGTAGCGAAAAAGAAGCGGTCTTTTTCATTCAGGACGGACTGGTCAAAGCATACAAAACCGACGAGGAGGGGCATGAGCAGATCGTGTCGCTCTTGCAGACTGGCGATATGTTTCCCCATACCGGTTTCTTTAATCAATCGCCTTATCCGGCAACGACGGAAGCCCTCGTGGACACTCACGTTTTGGCCATCCCCGTCCGCGCGTTTGAGCAGCTCATCTTGGCGATGCCGTCCATTGCGATCAAAGTCATCGATGTCATGGGCGCCAAGATTCGCGAACTTCAACAAAAACTTCAACAGTTTACCGGCCACGACGTGCACGACCGGATCATTTTCTTTTTGTTGCAATTGGCTGACAAACACGGAGAGGTAAAAGGATCTCGTATTCACATCGAATTGCCGATGACCAATCAGGAATTGGCCAATACGATCGGAACAACCAGAGAAACCGTAAACCGGCTGTTAAACCAACTGAAAAAGCAACGCATTCTTGATACGCACCGTTCGGAAATCATCATTTTGGACAGGGATGCGCTGAAACGATGGAAAGAGGATAATTAACGCGAAGCACCACCTCGATGGGCAACGTTAATGGCGAAATACCCTTGACAGCTCCGCCAGATAGATCACGACTCCGATCACCATGATCAGCAAGCCGACCGTCGCAACAGCAGAATGAATGCCCATATTCCCGATGATAAACAGGCCCAATCCTAAGAGAAAGACCCACAGCTCCAACGTCAACCTGTCGTGCCGGACCATTTCTGCCAACAGGACGGCGCCCTTTTTCTGCTCTTTGGTCCGAAACCGGTGAGCCCACCATAAAAACGGGATGATTTTGGACAAGTACGCAAGGATGGAAGCGGAAAACCAACCAAGGACCACATACAGAATCAGGGTGGAAACGACCGTGTAGGAACGGGCAGCGCCACCATGCCATCCGTGCAGGATTACCCATACCAACGCAACCAGAAACGTAATGGTTAACAGTACATCGGCCACTATTACCGCGCCGATCGGCTGCTTGCCACTGCTTTGTTGCCGAACATCGCGAACGAACCAGACAAGCATTCCGAGTGCCGCGACAACAAGCAGCAGTCCGGCGCTCGAAAACATCCGGTAATCTGACCACCATCCTGCACCCCCGAGCCATACTCCCGCCTGGAACAGGATGACGATCGCGTAGTTCAACTTCGTCCCCGTCTTCCTTGATACATAAAACATGGGAAGCAGCTTCAAGCTGTAGCTTGCAATCAGACCTCCCAACCAGCCAGCCAGACCGAACCACATATGCGTATAAAACAGTAACTCGTATCGTGTCGGAGACCAACCCGTCCAGGCGGCGATGCCCAGGGTCGTACCGAGCACAACGGTCACACCCAGGTCAAGAAGGCTCAGGATAGCTCCAACGGTGACCGGCGTCCACAGCTTGCCGCGAGCGTAAGTGGCTCCCAGGTTGAAGGTGTAGACCGCCACGCCCAGCACGATGAGCCCCCCGCCGCTGACAATTCCGATGCGGTTCCAGTTCCAAAAGCCGACCAAGAGGAGAATAACGCCTGTCACGTAAGCGATCAGATGGAGCCAAGCGAGGTTCCGGCTATAGGTGGAAGTTCTCAACAGCACCTGTGTCACCTGGTAGCTGGCTCCCATCGCAATCATCGTCGCCCAGCCGAGCAACAGCATATGCGCCCACAAGATCCCCTCGGTAGAATGCAAAGCCGCTGTTGTTACCAAATGGGGCATGTTCCCCAAGCCAAACAGAAGAGCCGCGAGAAAAAACAAGGCTCCAGCGGCAAAAAAGGTGAATGTTACCGGTAACATATTCAGATGCGGAGGAAGGGCTGAACGCTTTTGCTCTCTCACGGTCACCACCTCACTGATTCACCATGACGGTATTGTAAATCGGGCCTTGGTTCATTTCCTCGCTCCGGAGTGATATAATGGCCGCAGTCAAATCACTGCATGTTGCGAAAGAAGGCTGATTGTCCTATGATGCATCAGATTTTGGTGAAGCGCATTTACGACGCGCCCTCCCCTGAAGACGGCGTCCGCATTCTGGTTGACCGGCTTTGGCCGCGCGGCATTTCCAAAGAGCGGGCTGCGGTCAACGAGTGGATGAAAGAGATTGCCCCGAGCACCGAACTTTGCAAGTGGTTCGGCCACCAACCGGAGCGGTTTGACGAATTCAGCGCTCGCTACGAACGGGAACTGGAAGGAGATCCACTCCGCAACGAACTGGCCGACCGAATTTGCAGCATGACCGCTGAACAAAACGTCACACTGGTCTATTCCGCAAAAGATTCCGTCCACAACCAGGCCATCGTGCTGCAACGTTGGCTGGCCCGCCGATCCGAACGGGAAGAACGCTAACAACGGGCCTGAAACGCTTTCGTTACGGTTTAAACACGGAATGAGCTGCCGGGCTGGGTGTCAGCACAAGCACAACCACACTGTCTTCCAATGCTTCGATGGCATGCTCCACCTGCTTGTCGAGGGAGATCATGCTGGCTTGAGCCAGTTCCACTTCTTCATGGGCGACAAATCGGATTTTTCCCTGCAGCACAAATACCAGGATATCGCTGGTCGTCTTGTGCTTCTGTAATACCTTTCCTTTTGGAAACGAGAACTTCACGACTTTGGACACACCATTATCCAGCACCGGCTGGATAAAGGATTCCTCGAATGACAGTGGGTATACTTTCATTCTCCCCAACTCCTGCCAGTCAATTTCAATCCGGATGACGAATCACACTTACTATTACCAATGGCAGTATCGTTTATTTACATTACGCGAGGGTGAGTGTATGCATCAGACCTGGCAAAAGCCTCACGCCATCTCTTGATCAGGCTGCACATGGCTGTCGCGGCGGACGATTTCTCACACGAACGGCCCGTTGCCAAACCGATCACGAACATGGCAATACCAACCACGCCCGCGGCAAAAATCGTGTCACCCGCTGCACGACTCCAGACAAGATTTTGCAGCAGCGGCTGGTGCAAAAATTCGGCGGAACGCGCGTACTACTTTGCTGTTCCGCAAATTTTCACAGGCCTCGAATCCAATCAGGACGAGCGGCACCACCTCGACCGCGCCGAATGCGCCTCTGCTTACGAAAAGGCGACATTACTGTTTATGTGCTTCTTTACATTATGAGCTAATCTTTTCCCCACGCATCGTGGAAGAACGTCACGTGTGTAGACAACATTTGCTCCGCAAACAATTCACTTGCGTAACCGGCTACTACTTGTCCAGTCCAGCCGGTATTCGTGTGGCGATCGTTGCTCCTCTCACACTCTTTCTCATGGTCGGTAGGCTGTTCCCCCAAATATCTATCATGACCATACCCTGCTATGTATCCTCTACCGGCTAAATCGATACACTCCTCATCCCAGCACCCCGCGATCCAATGCGCGATATCGGATCGCTTCCGCCACATGGGCGGCCTCTATCTGCTCCGCTCCCGCCAGGTCGGCGATGGTGCGGGCCACCTTGACGATCCGGTTGTAGGCGCGGGCGCTCAGGCCGAGCGTTTCAAAAGCGAGCTGCAGCAGCTTCTGCCCCTCTCTGTTCAGGCCGGCATACCGGCGCAGCTCCTCTCCGTTCATCGCGCTGTTGAAAGGAGCGCCGGGGCGGTGCCGGTAACGCTCGCATTGAATGGCCCTCGCCGCTTCTACTCTGCAGCGGATCTCTTCGGACGTCTCCGCTCGCGGCCGCTCCTGCAGCAGACTTACCGGCACTCGGGGGACTTCCAGATGCAGGTCGATCCGGTCAAGCAGCGGGCCGGACAATTTCGAGCGATACTTTTGGATCTGCTGCGGCGTACAGGTGCATTCGCGCTGATCGCGGGAACCGTAAAACCCGCAGGGGCAAGCGTGAAGATAACAACTTGGGAATTTCGATACACAAGGAAACTTCACTGTCTCCCGCAATTCCGGAAGATGATACGCCTGGAGGGCGAATCAGACGTGCTCGTTTAGAGAAAAACATGATGCTGGTCGATCTTGCTACCACAACCGGTCTTAGTGTAGTGTCTCTTCGTCTGGCCGAACAGAACAAGACAACAGTAAGCCCGCCTAACCTCAGAAAGTTGTCTGAGGCATTGGGGGTGTCAATCGCTTACCTCGGTTGTTTCGAGAACCTTCCGGAACATACACTTGGCCAGCGAATCAAAAAAGCACGACTGTATCATGGATATACTAAAGCTGGGTTCGCCCAGATTTTTGGGTTAAGTGCCCGTATGATTCTGGGATGGGAAAAGGACGAATTTCGACCTTCAAATAGGTACATGCCGATGGTTAAAGAGTATCTTAAAATACTAGAGAGATAAATTCTTTCAAGACCCCATTCTTATTTAGCGAGATCCCCCCCTCACAGATAACTATGAGGGGGGAGCCATCAACCAAAAAAATCAAACATATATTTTCGTTGTTCTTTTGAATGTAGGGGATACTCTATGAGATGAATCCAATCTCTTGAAATGTTTGGAGACCATAATCTTGACATCAATTCTTCGGTATTTAATTCAATTGACAAGGCGTTTAAATCCAATTCGTAGCATTGTGAGTAGGTCGAGTGTGCAGGGTTTGGAAAATTATATTTGAACTTGTCATTGTATTCAGGTTGAAAATACCGAATTAGCCCAGCTTCAGTAAAATTGATTTCTTGCTGCATAGTTATTGGATTTTTCAATACCGTAGTTATGTGATCAAGGTCTTCTTCATCAGTGGTTCCATATATGGAAGCTGTTCCATCAAAACTTGTCATTAACATCCTCTCGAAACTACAAAGAAGTATCCAAATATCTTGATCCGGAGTTTTTCTTAAAGTATCAGCATATATTTCCTGAAGAGTTGAATGATTTACAAGTCTATCAGGTGCTGTTCGTTCTCCAGAATCGCCATACGCTTGACCGATATACAAAACCTCTAGGTCCAGTGCTTCATGTTCAGTCGTATTTTCATACGCAAATTTTGTCATTAGTGCAGCTGCATTTCCTGCCGAAACTAAATTACCCTGGTCATTATAGATCTTATATTCTGTATGAGGATAAGGGCATTCAAGCCTTACATTTGCACCCAAATGGTTGGGGACATTAAACTTAAACAAGTCAAAACTATTTCCCTTTTGTATCTTGAACTGCCCCTCGACATGTTCTTCAGTGAATATCATCACATCGGGATCAAGTGTTATTCTCGGTCGCCTTGCAATCATGTAAATATGAAATGAATGAGGAAATTCTTTAATCGTGTCTAATTGATCTTGTTGTAATACAAAAATCCATTCATTAATCATATTAAGCCCAAATTCGCTTAAATACTTTCGAATAGACATATCAATTTTCTCCATTATGTAGTATTTTGCTAACTGCCCCGCTCAGATAAATACGGGCTCTTCATTATTCACAAGCTATACCGTCATTGTCTCGGTCGAGCTTCTGTCGATATCCCGGATCACCTCGATACAATGGCGCAGCCCCTGCCGCTCTTGCTTCACTACAGTTCGCATAGAAAACATCGTTCCTTATCTGCTCAACCGTTTGCTCAATTTGTGGTTGTTGTGTGGGCTCCGGTTTCCGCTTTTGTGTCTGTACTTGGGTCGTCGTTGTGCTTTTACCCGGCCCCGGACCATTTTTCTTCACGACTTCCTCATGGAAACCATCTTCTTGCGTGTAGTTTTCGATCGCCCAGATACCGACGCCAGCTTTTTGAGCTTTCGCCTGAATATCGCGGTATTTGTCTACGTTCTTTACGTTCGGCGGGTACACTGCTACCCGGGCCAATCCCTTCTCTAGCAGCTTTTCCTGCACCGACTGGTCGTTGACGTAGACGTAGGCCAACAGCCGGCCATACTTGTCCCGCTCGGAAACGTCTTTCTCCAGTTCAACGCTCTTTTCCGTAAGTAGTTCCTTCGTAAACTTGCTTGCCTCGGGACCGAATGGCTGCACCGGTTTGTCCGGGTGTTTCGTCTCCGGTGTGTCGATCAAGAGCATTCGCACCGTTTCCTCTTTGCCGTTGATGGTAACTTTGAAGGTGTCGCCGTCGACTACCTCGGTAACTTTTGCCTGGATCCGCGCGGGCACAACCTCCGACTGCTGAGTGGGTGCTGCAGTTGTCGGTGCAGATGTGGCTACTACTGCACTAGTCGCAGATTGGACAGCATTAGTGCTGGCCGACGAAACCGTTTCCGTCTTAGCAGTCTCCTGCGTTGGTGTGACCGTTTGGCTGACAGCCGTTGTGTTGACCGGTACCGAGCCTGCCGGCTCGTCAGAAACAAGCCAGCCAAGAAAGGCCAGGGCGAAAAACGTCGCACCTCTGACCGCCCATTTCCCTTCCTTAGTCCCAAAACCTTTTTTATAACTCAGGTACCCTAGAGTGCCAGTTATAATTAACAAGACAATCCCGACCCAATACTTTACGATGAGATATATGACTCCACCAATTAACAATAGTCCGAGTCCTGCCGCGCCTGCATCTGATTTGCGTCTTCTTGCCATAGCTACCTCACCCCCTTTTTCTTCCAGAATAGTGGACTAGGACTTTAGACGGCAAGAGATGCAATTCGACAAAGATCGACATAACAAAACCCGCCTCCCTGTAGGAAACGGGTTTCATCAATTCCTGGATTTTTCCTCTAAATAATCCGACACGTCGCTGCGCAGCGTATGCAGTCCCGGGCGGAAATATGCCTGTTAATGT
>NZ_JAGTPT010000026.1:0-65822 GCF_018195675.1 Brevibacillus sp. NL20B1 | reverse complement strand
ACAGCCAGGCGGGGTTATTATGTGACTCAATTCGCACTGGGCTGCACAAGCCCTTCGAGCGAGAACAATTCTTCGTCTTCAAAGCCGACGATAAACAGGTTAATTTGCGACTTCAGATCCAGTTCGTAGGGCACACGCAAGTCGTTGCCGCGGCCGTCCTTCAAGACGCGGACAGTGGGACGGTGGCAGTAGTCCGGGTCGACCCGGCAGACGACGCCCACCTCGCCGGTGTTCAGCACGACGCTGCTGCCGATCGGGAAGACGGCGATGTGCTTGCTGAAGGCTTTGATCAGATGATGCTCAAACAGGTGTCCACCCGCTCCGAAGAGGTATTCCAGCGCGTCCTGCGGCATGTACCGTTTGCGCCATGGGCGTGGAGACGTGAGCGAATCGTAGACGTCACAGATGCCGACGATCTGCGCGTACTCGTGAATGTTCTTGCCTTTCAACCCCTGCGGGTAGCCGCTGCCGTCCAACCGCTCGTGGTGCTGCAGGCAGACGTGTGCGGACAACAGCGAGATGTCATGCTGCTTGCGCAGGAGGTTGAATCCCAGCATGGTGTGCTGCTTGGCGATCTCCTGCTCTTCGTCGTTCCAGCGCTCCTGCTTTTGCAACAATTCCGGCGGCAGCTGCACCTTGCCGATGTCGTGAAGCATCGCGCCGATGCTCAAATCCATCAGTTGGCTGCGGCTGTAGCCTAGCGACATGCCGACTGCTGCCGCCAGCACCGCCACGTTGACCGAGTGATGGTAGAGCGAGGGAGAATGGGTAGAAATACTGGTCAGATGGAGCAAGAGCTGATGATTGCCCATCATGTCGTCCAAGATGGAATTGCATGCCTGCTGAAAGAGAAGCCCCATTTCGTTGAGCGAAACCTTTCGGGCCAGCTTGTTCGAGTTGGTGATTTGCTTGACAGTTTTGACAATCGCTTCAACGGCAGTCTGGCGGGTTTCCGGCCGGATGACCTCCTCCACGACGATGTCTTCCGTACGCTCGTCTTCTACGTACAGCGAGTCGATGCCGGCGCGGGTCAGCCCATTAATCAGCCGTTCCGTAAGGGTGACGCCTACCCCTAGTAACGTTTTCCCATCTTCGGTAAAGATCGTACGGCCCACCTTCATCCCCGGGCGGGCTTGTCTTACTGAAACTAAGCGCATAGGAATCCCTCCAACTTGTACTTAAATTTTACTCCAATTGGCTCAGACGTGAAATAGGTACAAGGATTGACTTGACTTCCGGCGGGAAATTGAGGGACACTGAATGAAAGTACCGTCATAATTGGAGTTGATTCCGCAATGCGCTGTCCGTTTTGCGATTACAATGGGACCAGGGTACTAGATTCCCGACCTTTTAACAATAACAAATCCATTCGCCGCCGGCGCGAATGTGAAAAATGTGAACGCCGCTTTACCACGTTTGAGGTGGTCGAGGAGACGCCGCTGTTGATTATTAAAAAAGACGGCACCCGTGAAGAATTTAGCCGGGAAAAGGTGCTTCGCGGCCTGGTGCGGGCCTGTGAAAAGCGGCCGGTGCCGCTGGAAGTGTTGGAGAATGTCGTCAACGAGATCGAAAAGGAACTGCGCAGCAGCGGCCTGTCGGAAATCCCCAGCAAGGACGTCGGGGAAAAAGTGATGGAGCGGCTGTACCACGTCGACGAAGTGGCCTATGTCCGATTCGCTTCCGTTTACCGTCAGTTCAAGGACATCAACGTGTTTATGAAGGAACTGGAAGAACTGCTGTCCCAGGCGCGCAAAACGGGGCAGGCGGAGTAAGGCAGCGGAGTGGGAAACCTATAATCAATCGGGTAGACGCCCTTGCGATGTGCAAGAGCGTCTTTCCTGCTGCCTTTTTTCCCCTTCATTCCGCTGTCGTATCTATCACCGGCCGGACATGATATAATAGGGAAACCAGACTAGTCAGGAAGGAAAAGGATCAATGCCTCGTCTCGTGTGGAACGAATTACTGCCGAAAGATCGATATCTGGTGCGGCTGGCACGTCCGCTCAGCTTTGCCGAAATGGGCTTCGTCACCCAGCTCTACCTGCCGATCATCGGTGTGGAGTCGTTTTCTCTCTACCAACTGCTGGTGCACGAGGTGCAGGAGGCGAACGGAGCGGCGGTGGAAAGCACGCATCGCAGTCTGATGCTGATGACCGACCTCTCGCTGGACCGCTTGCTGGCGGCGCGGGAGCGGCTGGAGGCACTGGGCCTTTTGGCTGTTCGCAGGCGGGAGAATCAGCAGCGGGACTATTTTTACGAATACCTGGTAAAACCGCCGCTGACGCCAAACGAGTTTTTTGCCGACTACGTGCTGTCCGTGATGCTATTGAACAAAATCGAAAACGTCCGCTTCCGGCAGCTGCGGCAGCGGTACGCCGACCCGCTGGGAGCCGCTCTGGAACAGGAGTACCCGGTGGCGGAGACGGTGACCAAGGATTTTTACGAAGTGTTTCAATCGTTAAAACCGTCCGAGTTGGAAGTGCACAAAGGATCGGAGCGGGAACAGTTTCTCGCACAGATGGAGACCCGCTATCCGGCGGCTCCGATGAAGTCGGATGTTGAAGCAGCGGTCCATCACCGGCTCAGTGCTTCCTCACTGCGCCACTACCTGCCGGACAACGCCTCACCGGACAAGGTTTTTTCCGGAGACAGCGTGGAGTTTTTGTACAAGCTGTTCCACTTCTATCAGCTGGACAGTTGGGGATTGGGGCAGGAACTGCGCGACTGGACCCTGTACAAACCGGACGGCAGCCTGGACAAGGATGTCCTGCGCAAGCGGCTGGTGCAGCGCTACACGGACGACAAGCTGCACCGCACACCGGCGACGTCTGCCCCGGGCGATGACGAGTGGGGGCCGGGCCGCCTGCCGGAACCGGGCAGCGAAGCGTTTGCCCGCGTCTGCCGGCAGCTCTCGCCCCTGTCCCTGTTGGAGCGGGTGGTAGGCGGCCGGGTGAGCCGGGTCTTTTTGGAACGGGCGGAAAATCTGGTGTTTGGCGACGGGCTGACCGTGGAGGTGGCCAATGCGCTGCTGCTTCACACGCTGCAGAGCATGCAGATGGAACTGCCCAAAGCCTACATGGAGACGATCCGCGACAGTTGGAAGGCGAAGCGGATCACGACCGTGGACGAAGCCGTGCGGCAGATCCTGGAGCGCGCCGACCAGCGGGCGCAGCACACGGAAAAGGCGAAGCGGCCGAAGCGGGAAACAGACACCGCTGTTCGCCGCAGCGGTCGCCCCATCCTGCAGGACAAGCTGCCTGCTTCCGTGGAATGGCAGCTTTCTCAGGAGCGCGAACCGCAGGAGACGGTCAAAGGTCAGTCCATCCAGGACGATCCCGAGTTGAAAACCATGTTGGAATCGCTGCGCAGACGGCAGAGAGGAGTGTGATGAGGGATGGAATCGATCAGCCAATTCATGCAGGAACTGGCCAAGCGGACGCCGCGCCACCTGCTGACGCCGGAGCAGCAGTTGGACAAGATGTTTCGCTCCTCCGCCTATTTGCAGTCGTTTCAACAGGCACACCCAGACTTGTCCCGCGACGACTACCTGCGGGCCCTGTCCGGCGTCTACACGGCGGTAAAGGAGCAGTACTGGTGTGAGCACTGTCCGGGACTGGAACAGTGCCCCAACTTGGTCAAGGGCCACCGGAGCCAGCTCAGCGTGAGAAACGGGGCCATCGTCAGCGCCATCTCTCCCTGCGACAAGCAGCAGGCGTATGAGGAAGACATGCGCCGCCGCCGCTTGATGCGCAGCTACTACGTCTCCGAGGAGACGATGGCCGCCAGCTTTGACCGGCTGGAACTGGACCAGGCAAACAGGGCGGCTGTGGCAGCGGCCATCCGGTTTTGCCAGACGGTCGGCAGCGGCGAACGGGTAAAGGGACTGTATCTGCACGGGCCGTTTGGCGTGGGCAAAAGCTACATCATGGGGGCGATCGCCCGCGAGCTGTCGGAGCGCAACATCGCTTCGCTCATGGTGTACGTGCCCGATTTTGTCCGTGAGATGAAGGATTCGCTGTCCGATCAGTCATACGCCGGCAAGCTGGAGCTTTTAAAGGAGGTGCCCGTGCTCATCCTGGACGACATCGGCGCCGAAAACCTCACCCCCTGGGTGCGCGATGAAGTGCTGGGCGTCATCCTCAACCAGCGTGTCAACAACCACCTGCCGACGCTGTTCACCTCCAACTACTCGCTGGAGGAATTGGAGGAGCATCTTTCCATCTCCAACGGCAACCGGATTGAACGAACAAAGGCGGCCCGCATCATGGAGCGGATCCGCCATTACGTGGACGTGTATTTGATCATGCGCAAGAATCAGCGCATCGAAAGCTGACTCCCCAGATACGTAAGCCGCCATTTGGTGTACGCCAGCACCTCTCGCACCAAGTGATACGGCCTGTACATCACGTTGGACTTCGTCCCGACGGGGTGGGCGGATATGCCCAGCGCTCGCGTCATGTCCATCGCCCGGGCGAGGTGATAGTCGTGGCTGACGACGAGCGCGTTGTGCAGGCCGTTTTGCTGCATGATCTGCCGGCTGAACAGCAGGTTTTCATACGTGTTGGTCGCCTCGGATTCCATCAGGATGCGGTCGGCCGGCACGCCCTGCTCCACCAGGTAATTGCGCATGACCTGAGCCTCTGTCACGCCTTTGCCGTCACCCAGTCCGCCCGAGACGATCAGGGTGGGCACGTATCCTTCCCGGTATAACTGCAGTGCCAAATCCAGCCGCTCCCGCAGCCCCGGACTGGGCTGGTCTCCCCACACGGCCGCTCCCAGCACGATGGCCACGTCCGCTTTTTGCGGTGCAGCGCTGCGGCTCGTCTGATCGATCCGCCACAAAACGTAACCCGCCCACAGCGCGGCCGCCGCCAGGCAGACGGCTGCCCAGATGCGCAGGTGTTTTTTCCAGGGGTGTACGATTGGGATGGATGATGTCGGTATCATGAGTATCCTCCGGTTGCCAAGGATTTGTGAGCGTTTCGGATGATCTGTTCGCAATCCGCTTGTCCATCGTGTTCTCGGTCGGTGTGCGTATGCCGTGCAGCAGTCAGCCGAGTGTGTTCCTATGTACATATACGGAAGAGATGGCCCGTCCGTTACGCTTGGTGGGTGCATGCAGGGCAGTGCGTTTCGTCAGGGTGAAAAATTTTTTTAAAATCCTATTGATCTTTGAAGACAGCATGTGCTATAATCAATCTCGTGGTAAGGAACGAGATGTTCCAAAGAAAACAACGAGATACGGGGCATTAGCTCAGCTGGGAGAGCGCTACACTGGCAGTGTAGAGGTCAGCGGTTCGAACCCGCTATGCTCCACCATAACCGTAAAAACCGCGTCATATCAACGTTTTCAACCCGTTGGACTATCCGGTGGACTAACCGAAAACAGTCCGCAATGTAGCGGTCCTAAGGCAAACAATGTAGTGATATGCGCGTAAGTCAAACGTCTCTGATCCGGTAATCTATCGGAAAGGAGACGTTTTTTGCGTTGGACAAACGGACCGGCAAACGAATTAAAAACGATAGGACTACCGCGAAACAATCGGAACACTCGTTGGACAGGCTATTTGAACGGTTCTATACCGCGAAGGTGGCGGAGGGCCGGGCGCGAGGGACACTTGAAAATTACCGATTAAACTACGGTTTCTTCTGTGAGTTCTTGGACGTACGGAAGTTACCGAAGGACGTCCGAATCATAACAACGGACCTCATCCGCGAATATATCGTTTGGATGCTGACGGAGAAGGTGCGGTTTGAGGGGAGCAAGTATAAACCAGACTATGAGCAGACCGTGGGACTCTCGCCCGTTTCTGTGAACACGCGCCTTCGTACGCTGCGCACGTTCTTTAAATTTTTAAAAGCCGAAGGGGATATCGACCATGACCCGATGGAGAACGTCAAGAACGTGGAAGAGGACGAGAATGAAATCGAAGTTCTATCGGTGGACGAACTTAAACGATTGCTTAACGCACCAAATCAACGGAAGTACAGCGATTTCCGTGATTACGTGTTGATGAACGTTCTTTTAGACGGATTTTTCCGGATAAATGAGGCGCTGTCGATCCGAAAACAGGATATAGACTTTTCGAGTGGAATGGTAACCGTACGTGCGGAAGTAGCGAAAAGTAGGCGGACTCGATTTGTGCCGTTGAAGAAAAATACGATGAAGCTACTTGCGGAACTGATCAAGGAAACAGAGGAGTTCGATTCCGATTACGTTTTTCTTGCGAACTATGGCGAACCACTAAGCGCGAATCACTTTCGTAGCAGGTTGAAGGAATACGCGCGAAAGGCGGGACTACGGGGGAGAATCCATCCGCACTTGTTCCGGCACACGGCTGCAACTATGTTCTTGGAAGCCGGAGGTGACATTCGACACTTGCAGTTAATCCTTGGACACTCCGATCTCCGAATGGTGATGAAGTATACACATCTATCGAAAAAATCCATTAAGAATCAGCACGAACAGTATTCGCCCATGAATGAGGTTATCAGCAAGCTAAATAGAGAACGGAAGATATTACGCTAGTCCTTCGGGGCTGGCGTAATTTTTTTTTCAAAAAGGTGCACGGAAATCCGAATGGCTATCGGTATATAGAGTGAAAGCAACCAAAAACCGAAAAGCCCCTCAGAGGTGGAGGAGGCAATTAGTTAATGGGAGGGATGTGATTGACGAATGAAAAGAAGGAACGGTGCTTCCAGATTATTGATGGTTTAATAGACCGCGGTATTGATGTGGCTAACTTAGGAAAAGAGTTGCCGCCGCGGGAATACAACACTATCCGCATACGCCTTATCAGGACGTTTGGAAGTGTCCGGCAGGCACTCATTGAATACGGCATATTCGAGCCGAACGGAATGCCAACGGGAGTCGAGTTGGCGAGATGCTTCTTCATTGATGAAACATACAAGGTGGTCGAAAACCAATACGAGAAGGAACGGATCATGGATCTGTACTTTCTTTCGGAAGTCGATTTCGTGCGGGCTAGCAAGGACGTAAAGCGATCATTAGAAATCGATGCGATTGATCAGTTCTACCGCGATCATTTTCCGTTTGACGGACTCCCCTGGGGAGTGATTCGTGAGAAATATCCAGGCGCGATGTCGTACATTCGTCGCGAGTATGGTAGTTTCAAGGACTTTGTGAACGCCTATGGATTTCCTTACGACATTTTTGTGGATCGGGAGTACGGGCGAGAATACATCCGTGAGGGCCACATCTTTGAAGAAAAACTAGCCAATATACTCACGGTGCTATACGAAAAGGTTGATCGGAACCAGACTTTTAATCGACTTAGACCAGACTTCATAATCAACGGAACCGGTTGGGTAGATGCGAAACTTAGTTTCTCGACAGTATTCGACTATCGGTGTAAAACTCTCCGAAGGTACATGAAACATACGAACCATCTTACGATCTACTATGCGAAAGGGAAGCGAGGTGTTTACAGGAACAGCTACATTTCATTAATTCATGTTTCTGAGTTATACCCTGCATTATTGCAGAAAGGCAGAAAAGACATGGTGGATGAGATGGAGGCGTTCATAAAGCACGTAGAGAAGGGGGCGGTGTGACCGCGCATGACCAACGAACAAAACCTCGTATCCGTCGAAACGCAGTCGGAATATTCCGTCACAACCGGCCGCCGTGAGACGCGTATCTTCGTTAAGATGTACGTTGATGCGGTACACTCCGGACTCCTCGCGGATATTGGCGACGAGAATTGGCGAACACTCTGCGTAATAGCCGCGTTCATGAACGAGAAGGGCGAGTGTTTCCCAACACAAGAGATGATCGCGCACAGGCTCGGAGTGTCGCGAGAAACAGCAGGGCGGAGGATCAAAAAGCTACTCGGGTACCGGTGGAATGGGCGAGAGGTAATTCGCGCGATAAAGGAGCGGGACCCTAAGACTGGTAAGTGGAAGACGACGCAGTATACGGTACTCCCGATCAGCCAGTTAGCCATTTTTGGGGGAGAGGCAGAGTCCATGTGACGCTCATCCAACATGGATACGTACCACACGGCGTCAACGTCACTGTAACTATAACCAATCTTTTAACAAGAACTAATCTTTAACAAGAATAAAGATAGCGCATCGGAAAGGGCAAGCCTTTCCTCGCGCCGTCAATCAATTAATAAATAATATCTCTCGCGCAGAAAAGATAGCGCGGAGAAAGGAGGTGGGTACCCATGTCCTGCAAACTCTGCATTGAGCGCGGCAAGACCTGGAACGGAGACGACCCGCGCTGCGCCTTCGAAACGGGCGTATTTTCCCCGGATAACTGGAATTGCGCGACCATGAACGCCTTGCGTGAAATCTCCCGCCAATTGCGTACGACCTACCGCGATGACATGGCGGCAGCCTCCATCGGATACGTTCCGTTTGAAGGCGATGAATACTCCGGTTACATCGTTATGACGTGGTACAAGGATCGCGGGCGCACCGGCAACGCGTTTATCGCGTGGGACGACGAACCCATACGCGAGCTAACGGAAGCCGACGCGCTACTTGCGATCGAACAAAACCGTTGAAAGGATCCGATCCCAATGCGCATTCTCACCGGAACCTGGCGCCGCCTCACCCCGCACACCAAGTTGCGCCTGCTCCACGCATTCGCTACGCAAACACATCGCCAGACGCGCTAGAACCGCTCTATAAGCCGCGTTTGCCTCGCGGGTATAACGAGTACCCTCGCGCAAACCAAACGCTCTACGCGGCGTATAGACGGTATGTAACGATAACTATACGAGGAGGCACGATAATATGGCGTATCCACGAATTACGAGGAGCAAGTCGAAAAGGTTAACGAGGAGGTAACGATATGACAACGAAACCTAACGCGGGCCCGCCGATTATCTGCGGTCGCCTATACGTTCCGCTTGATCCGGAGCAGACGGCGGAGATTAAGCGGGTTGAGAGGAAGAATGACGCGATTCAGCGAGTGGTTGACGGGCTGAATGCGGCGCTTGCGGCAGTCGATGACTTCGCGAAAGAATACGGACCGGAAGATGCGTTGCTGGAAACGGTTGGAGAAGCTGTACGGAAGATGCAGTTCGTCGCAGGGGCAGCGTACTACCCGGACCTGGATATGTACTGCCCCACCGAAGATTTACGCCGTGTAGAATGGCGCGGGGAGGTTGAAACGATATGAACACGCAAAGACTCACGCCGGAAGAACTCGCCGCGATCCGCGAACGTGCAGAGAAGGCGACGCCGGGGCCGTGGCGGTGGAGTAACGCGAAGGTATTAAACGGTAAGTACGATTTCGTTCCGCAGGGATCATATCTCGCGGACACGCTAATAATGTTCGGGGATACCTACGAAAACGGCGAACACGACGCCGAGTTCATCGCTCACGCCCGCGAGGACATTCCGCGATTGCTTGACGCGTTGGAGGCGGCGTATGCGGAGATTGAGCGGCTAAAACGAAAACTTGACGCAATGGATGACGCTGTTTACGCGCGATTCGGGTATTGCGAACAGCAGAACGTATGGGCAGACATTAATGAACGGTTAGGGGAGGAAGATTACGAATGACCACGGACAAAATCACGCAATACCTCGAACAAATGGCGGCCAAACTCGGAGTCGCGGCGGAACACGTTTATGGCGTGCTCGTACGGCAGCAGGTAGCGGAAGGAATTGCGTTCACAATTGGTGCGGTGATAGCGGTATTTGTCCTATTCAGATTAGGGAGATGGATTTACCGGAATTACGAAGCCAACAAAGGCGATTATATGAGCGATTGGGGAATGATTCTGCTGTTCTTCCTTATTTTCGGAGGCGGCGGCGGTGTCGGTGCGATGGTTGTGGGGCTTATCGGCGTGATGCAAATTATCAATCCTGAGTATTACGCAATCCGCGAAATCATGGACGTTATCGGAGGTGCTACGCGATGAGCGAAACTAAACGTGACCTCCACTCCGACCTCGCGATATGCAACGCGGCAACTCCGGGGCCTTGGGCGGCCGAAAAGGGATACGAGCAATCCGAACGTGGCAACTACGTATACAGCCAGGCGGAAGGTTCCGTTGTCTGCGCGGAACAGGACGGGACGGATTGCGTTTTGACTGACGCGGACGCCCGTTTCATCGCCGAAGCCCGCACCGGATGGCCTCACGCGATTGAGCGGGCGCTGGCGGCAGAGAAAGAAGTCGCTCGACTAACGGGATTGGTCGGGTCGTTACGCGTAAATGACCGCGATAAGACGCGTAAAATTGCCGAAGTGGAAGCCGATGTCGAGCGATTGCGACTTATCTTCGGTCATCCCCTCGTCTACGAAGCGCTGGCTCACTACACGGACGAACATATCGATTCTGACACGCATCCTGACGATTGGGAAACCGTATTCGGTGCGCGAGTTGAGGCGTTTAAACTGGCGAAGGAGGCGACCACCGATGACCACTGAAAACACTACGCCAGAGAAAATAAAAGATATAGAGATGGCCCTCAAAGACATTTCAACAATCTACAGTGCCGCGTTTTGGAGGGATAAATGCCGCCAGCTACTTTCCGACCGGCAAGCGTTGAACGACCGCGTGGCCGAGTTGGAGGCGGAGGTTAAACGGCTGCGTTCCGTACTTACCGAGATTCACCTGACGCGTCATGATAAAGGAGAGATCGACCGTGACTAAACGTAAATCGACCGCTGAACTTATCACGAAGCTGAACGCAAGGATCGCAGAGTTGGAGACGACTATTAGGGAAATTCGCCGCGTATCAAAAAGCGCAAAATCTATCGGAATTGAGAGCGCATATATCGCCTTAGACACAATTCTGTACGAAACCGAACGAGTCGTAGGTGATTCGCGATGACCTGCGCGAATAAACGTAACCTCCCGCCCGCCAAGTCCTGGCGCGAACGCGAGATCCCGGACTGGAACGTCACCACGTTCACGTCGTACCTGACCGACCGCCACGCGGAACTCTACGGAATCCCCTACGTGCCCGGTCGTGGCGGTTGGCGCGCGGAGCAGGGCATGATCAAGCGGATGATTGACGAGCACGGTCCGGAAGTCGTCCGGAGGTTCATCGACGGGTGCTTCCGTGAGTACCGGCCGACGCGCGAGTATCCTGGCGTGAACTTTACGTTTATGTACACGTATATGCGCGGCCGGGTGCTGCCGAAGGTGCTGGCGGAGGGGAGGCACGAGGTAAGGCGGGAACTGGCGGAGGCGTCTCGGCCAAGTTTCGAGGAACTGGCGGAGTGGTTGTAAATCGCGAGAGGAGACGTGCTATCAGGAGTAAAAAGTTATCCACAAGAAGTCTAGTTATAGAAGTAAAAAGATTAAAATGAGTGTAGATACGATAAGCGCGGAGGAGGAGGGACGCACATGTTGTTAAACATGAAGAATGGCGGGATCAAAAATATTATTTCCGATAGTTGGTATTCTCCTGGGTGCGAAACATGTGATTACGGTAGTAACTATATTAATGAGTTTGAAATACAGTTGACGACTGGCGTAATCAAAATCGAAGTAGACCAAATGTATGAGTATGCTTTGTCAGACGGCTACATGATGCAGTTGCTGTTGCCCAATGTCGAGAAAATCAAGGGAATGGACGAGGCCGAGTTTTTTGATTGGCTAAAAGAACAGATGAAAGATAGCGGAGATAGCTTGAAAATTGAGTTTGTTCCGACGCGACAGGACGGCGTGTGATTTTCCCGCGCTGATGTACATTATCCTTCGGAGGTGAGTTAATGTGAACATGAAACCGGCTGCTGACTATGTGCTTATGGTGCTTCTAGTTATCGGCTTCCTGATCCTCGGAGCGTTAGGTGTACAGGGGTTTCTTATTCTGTTTACGGGATCGACGATAGCATTCTTTCATGCAATGGGAGTTTTCGTGCTCATAGTGGTAGTCCTTGGATTACTTTCCGGCGTGTGATTTTCCCTTTCTGATGTACATTACTCTACGGAGGTGACCGCCAATTGACGCAAACTAACGCAGCATCCTGCATCCTGCGCGAGCCCTGCCGATCGGCCACCGACCCCACCGTCTGCACCCGCCTCTGTCCGCATTTCATCGCTCTCCACGGGGCGTCCGGCGCAGGAGGTAGAGTGAGCGCAGCGAACATCCCGTCCGACTACCGCCAGGTCACGGTAGCCACTTCGGTCGTGCGTGCAAGTCAACCGGAGGTATATCACTTACTGACCGAACGGATTCGCGGTAATCCGTCTTATATCGAGACATTCGAGCGTCAGTTTTCGGACGATCCCACCGACCGGATAAAGTCGCTATACCTCTACTCGCGCGAACCAGGTACCGGCAAGACGACGACGGCCGCCGCGATTGCGAACGCGTACATGATCGTGCACTATATCGGCAGCCTTCAGCGGAATAGGCGACCGCTGGAGCGACCGGTATATTTTCTCGATGTGAACGAGTGGCAGACGCTGTTCAACCGGTTCAATCGTCCGCGTGTGCCGGACCATATCGCGGAGCCAGCGTCGGCGGCGTACTATCGCGCGATGGAGGCGGCGATGAGCGCTCCGTTCGCGGTGCTGGACGATATTGGCGTACGTGACGCGAGCGATGCGTTTCGTGGAGATTTGCACGCGATCATCAACCATCGGGTGACGAACCGGATGCCAACCGTGTATACGAGTAACGTTCCGATTATGTCGTACGAGGAAAACGGGGTGCGAGTTGACGGGCTCGATCGGATATTTGACGCGCGGCTGGCGGATCGAGTACGGGATCAATGCGCAGTGGTTCCGTTTGTGGGCGAAAGCAAAAGGGGGATGCGGAAGTGAGAACGTTCTTCGTAAGTATACAGAAAACAAACGTCGTAGAACGAAAAGAGGGCGCGTGCTGGCTTTGTGACGGCGAAAAACGTGTTGAGTGGACTGGTCAGATCGGAGAGGACGAAGACGGGGAGCCCATTTACGGAGACGGAGTGTACGATCCTTGTCCGGAATGCCAAGACGAAGGCCAAGGGGAGGAATCGCGATGACCCAACCGAAACGCACCCGCCGCCGCAAGCCAAAGCCCGCCTTGTCTGCGGAAGAGTTTGCGCTGTGCGAACGTGCGATCAACGAGTACGGCGATATGATCGTGGAGCGGTATTTTCGCGGCAAGATTAGCAAAGAGCGATCGGACTTCATGGAGTGGAAGCTGACGGAATGGTACGATCTGCTCCTGGTTCGCGGAGGTGTGACGGAATGATGCGATGGCTCCTAACGAAATACCATGCGTGGCAACTGCGGCGGTCCATCCGGTTGGAGGCGAAGGCCCGGCGGTTGTGGGATCGGCATTTCGCGGAGTGGTACGTGTTGCATAAGTAAAACAAATTTGTACTATTGCCAAAATAACCCGGTAGGTGTACAATCTACTTGTACACGACGGGAACAAACGTTCGTGAAACGAGGTGACTGCGTGTGGCATACGGCGAACAGCTTTTATCGAAGGTGATCGATGCGAACGACCCGGCAGCCCTAACCCGTTATGACATCCGCGAGGAACACTTTGGCACGGAGGCCGAGCGGAAGGCCTACCGGTTCATCCGCGATTATGCGGCAGCCAACGGAGGGGCCGCGCCGGATTACCGGACGGTGGCGGCGGAGATCGCGGGCTTTACGTACATGCCGGAGGTCGGCGACTCGTTCGAGTGGCTGGCGCGCAAGGTGAAGGAAGACGCGGGTAAACGGTCGCAATACGCGTTCTTTACCGGGCGCGAGTTCAACGAGAAGTACGCGTCGCTCCCACCGGAGAAATTCGCGGAGTGGGTGACGGAGGAGCTCGCAAAGATTACGGACCGCACCCGTGTTCGAACGAAAGTGGGAACGGACCTCAAACGGGATACGGACGCGTTTCTCGAAGAGTACCGGAAGCGCAAAGAGGGGCGCTCGTTCAAAATCTGGCGCAGCAAGTTCCCGACGATCAACCGCGAGATTGGCGGTTACTTGTCCGGTAACATGTACACGTGGTATGCAAGGCCCGGCAGGGGCAAATCGGTCATAACGATGGAAGAGGCGATTGAAGCCGCTTTCCAAGGCGCGAACGCCCTCGCGTGGGTAATGGAGATGAGTCGTTACGAATGGATGGCGCGCGCCTATACGTCAATCTCCGCAAGACTCGGCGTATGTGAGGCGGCCATTGACGGCGTGATCCAGCGTGCAGGATTCGATAACATGGCGCTGCTTCGCGGTCAGTTGGCGGAAGAGTTCGAGGCGTCATTCCGTGAGTTTATCGGACGAATTGGCGATGCAATGCCGGGGAATATCGTAATTCGCTCGGTCGATGACGAGGATTTCGGATCGCGAAGGGTCCGGGACCTGGAGGCGGATATCCTCGCGACTAATGCCGATGTGGTGCTCGTCGATCCGTTCTACTACATGGATTACGAGGCGAACACGTCAAAAACAACCGGAGGAGACGCGGCGGAAACGTCAAAGAAACTACGCCGGTTGGCGGGGCGGTACGGCGTGACGCTCCATGTTATTACGCAGGCTGACGAGGTGAAGGACGAAAAGGACGAGGATGGAACGCGGGAGCTCCGTCCGCCCAATCGTAACGAGATCAAGAAGACGAAGGCGGTCCTGGAAGATGCGACGAACGTGTTTGGTATCGATACCATCGCGAGAGACGGACTTGGTGTAATTGACATCGGGAAGGGACGGAATGGCGGCGAGGGCGCTCGTATCGAACTGATGTATCTTCCGAATTACGGGATTGTGAAAGAGATGGAGACGGGCGTGGAAGCTGCGGAGCGATTTACTTTGGCGTTTTAGTTCTACCCGCCAAGTAATCTATAGACACGTCGAGGAAGTCCGCGAGCTTGATAAGGCCGTCATAGTCAGGCTTGCGACTCCCTTTCTCGTACATTTGAATGGTACGCTGTGTCACGCCGATTGCTTCGGCTACATCTTTAGTAGAATAGCCACGGCTCTCTCGTAGAGACTTCAACCTGCTACCAAAATTAGACATGGAAATTCCTCCAAAAAAAATTGTTGACACGAACCATCGGTTCGTAATAGGATAAATATAGCAAAGCGAACAGTGAGTTCGCTAATCAGTTACCTAGCAAATTATACCACATTCTACTAAATCGCGCACTTACCTCGCGCGATTCCGAAAGCGGCACCCTCGCCGCAACTCCCCCCAACTATATAGTCGGCACCCCATAGGCCGACCCCCGAAACAACCTCCCCGAATGATTGGCGCATCCCCTCGCGTCAGGCCGCGCCCGCGGCCGCCGAAACCGGACGGAGGTTTTTCCGTCTTTGAAAGGAGGTGAAACGGTGAAATCGATGAGAATTGACGTTCGCGCCGAACTCGAAGCTTTCCCGTGGAAACGCGCCGCCTGGACGCTGGACAAGATCATCGCAGCCTCCCCGTTCCGGTACGACAGCACACCGTCCTTCTACGTATGGTTGCGCGACAACCCGGTAACTGGCGCTCGCGCAGGCGATTGGGGCGATTACGGCGCGGCCGACCCGGAATACCGACGCGGTGGCTTCGTCAAACTCCTCGCGTTTCTCCGTAACGAAACGGAAGAGGAGACGCGCGAGTACCTGCGGTGGAAGTACGGGGACGGTCCGGTCGCGGCCGATGCCGAGTCGTTAACGCTGGACCTGTCGGGAGTTCTACGTTTGCCAGAGCGCAAGCAGCCGTTGGACCCACGAATCCTAAACGAATGGGATCGTGAACATCCATACTTGTGCCTACGCGGAATAAGCCCGGAGATACAGAAGGAAATGCGCGTTGGGTACGATATAAAGAGTAAAGCGATTACAATTCCGTGGTTCCTTCCGGACGGTTCGCTAGCCAACGTGAAGTTCCGTCGGGTATCGGAGAAAACGTTTTGGTACGTCAAGGGCGGCTGGCCTCTTCGCGAGCTTGTTTACGGAATAGACGCAATCTACCGAAAACGAGCGAAGACGGCCGTACTGGTCGAGGCGGAGATTGACGCGATGTACGTCATGACGGCGGGTTTTCCGGCGGTTGCGGTTGGAGGATCGTCTTTTAGCGACGAGAAGGCGGAGTTGTTGCGGAAGAGTCCGATAAAGGAACTGCGGATCGCGACGGACAATGACGAGGCGGGCGAGCGGTTGAAGGCGCAAGTGATCGAGAAGATGGCGGGCTATTGCGAATTGTATGACGTGGGGTTTCCGGGGACGTACAAAGATGTCAACGAGATTACGGATTTGGACGAGTTGCGGGGGTATGTTGAAGCAGCGAGGTCAGTCAGATGGTACAAAATCCCTCTTTTGTCGCAACAAGTCGACAAGTCTCGCGGGACAGCTTCGACATATCTCTGTTAAAATATTCTTCACCATGTACCCCAGATTTGGGGTACAAATTGCCCGGAGTAGAACGAGGTCTACTCGTCCATGTCCCTGTTGTCATCCGCCTGCGGAACCCATTCCCATTCCCACAGAACGTCAATGCTACAGCCACAAAATTCTGCGATATCCTTCTGGGTGTTAAAGGGGATAGGCCGTCGATTGTTTGCCCAATCATTGACGCGTTGCCTGGATACCCGCAGCCACTTAGCTAAAGCGATCTGTGTTCTCTTTGCTTCCTTGAGGCGGCGCTTCAACAGGGACTTCCGGGCTACATACGGCATCGGAAGTACCTCCGCTGATTAATCTGGCTTAGTTGTATTTGGGACGTCGCCTTCGAACTTTATCTCCACCACCCTTTCTATAGGTACTTTAAGGTAGCAGCAGACCCGATCAACAATGTCTAACCTAACTGTCTCGTTCTTGGCAAACTTAGCCACTGTACCAGACGAAAGTTTGCATTCCCTGACAAGATCAATGAGCTTTACGTTTTTAGAGTCTAAGGTGCGGAAGAGGGGCTCATAGCTAATCAAAACCAAATTCACCTCCACGCATTCACAAAACCGCATTCACAAACATAGATATGAGGTATATAATTACATTATACCCGAATCTTACGAGGTAATAAAAACAAAAAAAATTTCGCCAAGAGTGCACGAAACTACGAAATTGCATCGGTATTAATAGTGAAGGGGTGAGACGATGGATACAAACGCGCTAGTATTCAAATTCCAAGAGACAGGAAACTCGGAGGTGTTCAGGGAACTATATGACAATTTGAAGCCCATCATTGAAAAATGCAAAAGATACTACATCAGCCGTTATAATTTGGATGAGCACGATGTAATCTCCGAGGTCAACGTTTCAGTATGGACCGCTGCTAGATCATTCAAGGGAGGTGACTTCGTAGGTCTACTAAGACAAAGAATACGAAGTAGGATCATTGATCTAATCAGAAAGGTCCACAAGCCGTTGACTGGAGAAGATGAATGCAGCTATCTCCAAATTCCTCTCGATGCCGCCACCATCGAGTTGGGAGAAGACTTCCATCGACAAAGGCCACAAAGCACTGAAGAAGTAGCAATAAAGAGAAGAGACCAGCGCCACCTGATCTCCTCTCTCGTCGCCAAGTCAGACGACTTCACGAAAAAGGTTGTTCGAATGCTTCCGAGTTATGACTCGCCTACTGCTCTCGCCACAGAGCTCGGGGTGAATCACTCGAAAGTCATTCGAGCGTTAGATAGGCTCCGCCGAAGTTATGACGCCACCAGGTTAGGCGAACTGAGCGACTATCTAAGCGCTTAATACGCTCCGAGGGAACTGGAATAACGGCGTTTAGGCGTTACGTCGTTATTCCGCCCTCACTTACAGTATAACCAACGTTGATAAGCGTAATCAACCCAATGTAGGATTTTTCCAATACAGTAAACTACAATAACAATAATATTAGTTTGGCACAATTTTGTCAAGCGTATTTGTCGCGCCCAATTATCGAAAAACAACGGAGGGATCACGATGTCTCACGCGTTTTATATACGAAATCGCTACGTGAAAGTTTCGCAATTTGACGTTTACGAACGGTTCATCTACGGAGAATGCGAAGGCACCACGCTCGACTACGATTTGGTCACGGGCGGTCGCGAGCGTCCTCGACGCGGAAAGCTGCGGATTACGGGGGTGAGGCTCGCATGACCCTCGCAGCCGCCGCCAGCCCGCAGTTCACCGGCAAAATCACGGTCACCCAACACGCGATCGACGAAGCCGTTAAGGACTTCCGTGTTCCGCGTCAGACCGCCGAAGAGTGGATTCGGTCGAACCTGCGCAAGGCCCGGTTTATCACGAACACGATCTCGGAAGAAGGTAAGCCGTCGCGCCTCTTCGGTTACCAGCGGATCGCCTTCGTTCTCGCACCGGAAGAAAACGTCGTTATCACGGTCTACCCAGCGAATCCAAAGGCGTTCCTGCGCGAAAAGGTCAACGCCCTGGTTACGCGGGAACTACGCAAGATCGAGCGGCGCGAGCGCGTGTTGGAGCGTAAGATCGCGCTGACCAAAGCGGAACTCGAAATCGAGAAGGCGCAATTGCAACTCCGGCTTCTCCGCGCCAGATCGACGGCGACGAAGCTCGCGTGCCAAGCGCGCATTAACGCGATTAACGAATACTTCACGCAACTTGACGCGGATTTGCTCGCGGTTAAACACGAGAAGCGAGCGGTTGCGAAGACGGTGGTTGCGTACTTATAACGGAAAATGCCGACCATTCCGCGTCGGCAGCGTAGTATCAACGTACGGAACGGGACTGACCCGTGACGGTTGGTGCTACGCCGCGGGCGCGGGAAATTCCGGCGTCCGAAACGAGAAAATCCGTAAAGGAGCGATGTGGATGGAACTCGTTATGCACGAAGGCAAGGCGTACAAAAGGGTGGCGCGACACGCGAAGGATGGCGACCAGTTCGTCGTCTACATCGGAAACAGCCCTCATCTTACCAACGGAAAGGTGTATGCAATCAGCCGTTTTGACGTCCACGGTGATCCGCAAGTCATTGACGACGATGGCGATGAGTACGACCTTTGCGACCCTGACGATTACCATGTTCTTGAACCGGTCGGTGACGACTCAATCGTATTACTCTCCGTTACTCCACCGGCCGAGAAGACCTACACGATTTCCGTAAAGGACAGCGCGTTGGCCGTCATTGAGCGCATTTTGGGACTCGCCAGTCCCTTCGATGAGGAAGCGACCAAAATTCGCAAACTTGTCAAGGAAATCCGTAAAGGAGCGTGAGCGAACGATGGCAAAACGCAATCGAAAACGCAAGGACCGTCAGCCTCCGCAGTTCAAAATGTACCAGGTGTTCCGCGTTAACAAAGTGCCGGACGGTCCGTTGGGCGACCGGCTGATGACGTGGATGTTGCGCGATTACAGCTAAGGCTAACGTGTCGTAACGAAAACTAACGAAAAGGAGCGATTTGTACGATGAGTATTCGCGAAAAATTGAAAGAGCGCGAAGAGGCACGCGACAAGGCGGCGCAAGGTGCTGGCGGCGGGATCAATGCGGGCTTGCCGGAGGGGGTTACGCGCTACGTTAAACTCGGTCAGGAGTTGAAAGACGGGAAGACGTTCGTGCCCCTCGCGGAACCTGACATGTGGTTCTTCTACTACGTGCATGAGGACGGAGACTTCGCGACACGTACGCAGCACGTTCGAAAACATACGTGTCTGCATAGTCCGCACGCCGCACCGGCATCGAAAGAGGAGTCGCCGGACCTGTTCGACCAATACGTGAAGCCAAACGGCTCCGTATGCCTGTCGTGCCGCGCGAAGGCCAAACGGAAACTCTACTTCATGCTGCCGGTGTACGATCCGGAGTACAAAACGTGGCGCGTCCTCGATTTGAAGGAGTTTCACGCGGGCAAGTTGATCGACGACTACGACAAACTCGAAAAGGCCGCGAAGAAGTTCAACAAGGACTATTCGCTCGTAGGCGACGCGGTGGTCATCCGCAAGACAGCGGACGGCAAAACGTATTCGATGGAGTCCGGAGAACTTGACGAGGCCGTACTCGAAGCGGCCCGCGCATTCATCGGATCACCCGAAATCAATTACGAGGAACTCGCGAACTTCCGCGACGAGGCCGATATTCGAGAGATTCTCGAAAAGGCAACGGACGGTCACGTTGACAAGTCGGTGCTGCTGAATTTCTAACGGCAAGGAGGCGGGTAAATGGCGGTAACCCTGGTATCTATCGTTTACCTCGCGGCCATTTACGGAATCGCGTGGGTGGCCGAGAAGATTTTGGACATGACGGAGGAGGACGCGCGATTTTGGGCGCTGGCGAGTCAGGTCGCGTTCGTATCCGCGAAACTAATTCTATCGTAAGGAGGCGTCCACATGGCGCAAGTAACGCAACGCGAACGCAAAATCACGCTCGCGATTAACGTTAACAAAGCGGATGAACTCCCGCAGACTGCCGACCACATCCGCGATTTCCTCGACGCGATCGACGCCGCGAACGAATATGACGTCGACCTCCACGTCGGCGTTAACGCGCCGCAAGAGGACGATAGGCAGCCGATCGGATTCGGGACGCATGCGGTAGGGCCGACGGTCGAAATCGAGTTGGATGACGAGGAGGAACCGGATGGCCTCGGATACTAACAAGCGTGGAACGCACGCCGAGCTCGTCGCCATGACCGCGTTGCTGGCGGCGGGCTACGAGGTGGCCGAACCGGTCGCGGCGGAAACCTACGATCTTGTCGCGAAGGAGCCGGGCACGGGCGAGTGGCGGACGTTCCAGGTGAAAACGCTGCGTTACCGCGACGATAAGGGCGGGGCGGGCGGCTATTACGTGCTAAACGGGACGCGCAATAACGGCGAGACGTACGAACCGGGCGCGGTCGACTATATGATCGGCGTGCTTGGTAACGTGTGCTATCTCGTTGAGTGTACGGGGCAGTCCGAGTATTGGGCGGCGGCGGACGCGATTGACGGGAAGTGGCGGAAGCTGACAGTAAATATGAACGAAGCGGAGGCGGTTTAGTATGGCGGACATGGCGAAGATTCATACGATTGACGGCGTGCATTATCGGGAGGTAGTGCGTAAGGTACGTGATGGTGACCAATATATCGTTCCACTAGAAAGTCGCTGGGACCTCACGAGAGGAAAAGCGTACAAGGTTACGGGCATTGATTCGTGCGGCGACCCAGAATTCGTCGATGATGCTGGCGACCCTCGCGCATGCCTTTCGGAAGGCGAATACGTCGTCCTCGAACCGGTAGCCGTCGACCTGTCCGCGATCGAATCCGAACTGGCCGCGATGAAGGCGAAGGTGGCCGAAATGGAGCGCCAGTTGGCGGAGGTCAAAAAGGGCACGCCGGAAGATCGGTTGAAGGTCGGGGATTATGCGAAAGTCGTTTCCACGAAATACTTTACAATGGACGGCTTTAAGGTGGGGGAAATTGTACAGGTCATTGAGAGTCCCTACGGCGATGACGATTGTGATTACAAAATACAGCGTATTGACGGCAGACGTACGGGATATGCGCATAAAGAGCGTGGCCTGATTGTCCGCGCCACCGACGAAGAAGTCGCGGAGGCCAAGCGGAAACTGATTCAGCCGGGTGTTTACGTTAAATTGCAAATTCCGGACGGATCATGGCCGCGATACGGTTGGGGCGGCGCCAGGAACGGAGACATCGGAAAGGTGGCGAGCCGTGATGGAGATAAAGTTCGCGTGGACTTTCCGGCACAATCCGGATGGAAAGCGCTGATCCACGAACTCGTCCTGGCAACGGAAGAGGAACGCAAGAAGGAGGAAGAAGCTGACCGTAAGCGAGAAGAGTCCGAAAAATGGGCCGCGATCGGACGGAAGCCTGGCGAGTTTAAGGTCGGGGATGTCGTGAAGATCGCGAAGTACCAATTCGGTCACGCGAAAGGTTCAATCGTTGAGGTGACGGAAGCGTACGGTAGTTTTGTCAAGGTGAGCGGAATTCACAGAGGAACACTCTGCACGTTCGACGCCGATATAGATTGCGTTGAACTCATCGCTCCCGTCGAGTCCGTCGTCAACCTGCGCGGTGGTGACGTAGCGTGAACGTAACTCTCCGTTTGAATCTCCGTTCCCCGACCGCAGAAGACAGCGAAAAGAAGGCGCGAGCAGCAGAGGCTCAACGGAAGAAGGGCGCGGCTGAAACGGTCGAGCAGGCGTGGGAGCGGGTCGGCGCGATGAAACTAACGGATAAGGAACGCGAGCTATACGAGGCCGCACGCGAGGCTTTCTTCTCCGGAGCGATAGGCGGGCTACCGGACGGAAAGCTGACGAAAGCGTGGGTGCTCGCGCAAGGGGCCGCCGTCATGCGCCAACGTGACGAGGCCCTCCGCGAACAGCGGATACGCGACCTTATCGCGAGCAAGCCGGGGAACTACCGGATTATAACGGACGATCGCGACCTTTCCCGGATGGTCGAGCGGTTGAACGAGGAGGTCCGGCTGCAACAAGACGACCCCTGGTTTCGCAAAGTGTTTGGGCTGTTCAATGACACGCACATCCGGCGCAAACTGCTCTCGCGAGGCATCGAAATCCCGTTAATCTGCTCGTTTACCGCATGGGACACGGAGACGTCCGGCGTGGATAAGATGATTGACCTGTCCGGCGGCTACTCGTTCTGGCTTCCGTTACTTGACGAAGGGTATTACGTCGCGTACGGACACCTGACGGGCGAGCGTCAGTGTACGCGGTCGGCGGCGTTAGAGGCGGTGCGACCTTTCGTTGAGGATGCGCGGCACGCCAAGACGTTCCACAACGCAGAGTTCGACTTATCGATCCTGTTAAACGACGGGTTGCAACCGCGAGGCGTCCGATACGATTCCGCCGACGCGCAGTTCATCCTCTACGATCACGAAGAGTCGTACAAATTGAAACTGCTCGTCACCAAATATAAAGCCGCGATCAAGCAGATGTTCGGAATCGAGTTCGACGACCTGACGTTTGAGGACTTGTTCGGCGATACCAGTCCGATGCTGTATCCGGTAGAGCCGGTCGGCATCTACGCCATCCGAGACGTCCACAAGGGTTGGTATCTGACGCGCTGGCAAATCGAGATGATGCTCGCGCACGACAATCTCTACCGGCCGTATTTCGAGATACGCCAATACCTCCCGGAAGTAAACGTGACGATCGAGCGTACCGGTTTCAACGTGAACCTGACGAAACTGGCCGCGTTGGGCGATGAATACCGGCCGAAACACGAGGCGGCGCGGAAAGCCCTGTTTGAAGCGTACAAGATTGACGACGACTTCCTTTACGCGATGTCGATGAGACTCCGCGGAGAAAAGATCGAGAAGTGGTGTAAAGAACAAGAGCAGCGAATCAAGAGCCGCCAGGAGATGATCGCGCGTTGTAAGCAAGAACTCGCGACCGCGAATCCGACAACGAAAAAGTACGCGGAGTTACAGGAACGGTTGCGTAGGTACGAATCCGAGGAGTTGCCCGCAGCGATCCCGCAGAACGCGCCGGACTTCATCCACGAGTTCAACCTATCATCGAACGATCACGTCGCATACTTGATTTACGACCATCTGGGTATCCGCGACCGAACGAAAGAGATCGTCAAGGACAAGAAGAAGGAGCGTGCGGTGTCGGCCGACGTGTTGCAACGGTACTTTGACGAGGAGCCCGCGCTCGCTCCTCTCGCCGAATACGCCAAGTACGATAAGCTGCTCGGCACGTATATCGACAAGATACCGGAAGCACTCGACGTTGACGGGCGGCTGCATACGCAACTCAGGACGGTTTCGACCGGTCGTTACGGGTCCAGCGGCTATAAGGGCAAGCCGAATCACGTTAAGCCCGCGCAAGTAACGGACGAAAACTACCTATCCGTAATGAAGACGCTTGTCGAATGCGAGGAGCGCGTGAGCAAAGGGACCAACGTTCAAAACATCCCGTCACGCACCGAAGAAGGAACACGCGTCCGCATGACGTTCGAGCCCGCGCCCGGGTACACGTTCCTGGGCAGCGACTTGTCGTCGATCGAGCCGCGTATCCAAGCGCACCGTATGGCGTCCGAGTTCGGTGACGAGATATTCGCGGAGATGTACCGTAAGGGGCTCGACCCTTATGTAGAGTTTGCAGCGATTCTTTTCGAAGTCGCGCGGGAACTATGCGAAGAAAAAGCGTACAAGGCCGGGATTGCCTCGGTTCCCTACCGCAAGCTGATGAAGGATATGTTTCTCGCGGAAGGGTACGGTCAGGCCGTTGAACAGTTCGTGAAAACGGCCGTAAAGCGCGGTGTATCCGAAGAGGCCGCGAAACGGGCTTACACGAAGTTCGACGAGGTGCTTCCGGGGTTCAAGCGCATGGTTGAAACGACGTTCGAGCACTTGCGGAAGCATGGATGGGTCGCGACATTGTGGGGTCAAAAACGGAGGTTCCCGCAATATGTAGCGCAATGGAAACGCCTTTGCGTGCTAATGAAAAAGGCGGGAATCAACGGCAAAAACGATCCAGACCTCGGCAAAAAGTCTCGCCGCCTCAGTCGCGAAGAATGCACGGAGTTCTGGCAGCTTATCCGCGAAACGGGGCGCGCCGAGCGTCAGGCGTTTAATCATACGATCCAGGGCACGGGCGCTAACATTCTGCAACTCTGCATGATCCGAGCGTATTACGAGTGCGTATTGGCGCGTGGTTGGGAGTTCAACTTGACGCTACACGACGAGTTGAAGTTTAGCGTCCCCAACGAGCAAATGACGCCGGAAGCAACCGCGCTCCTGGACGACATCATGACGAACACGGTTGAATTGCTTGTGCCGTTGGCTTGCGATACCGTAATTGAGCCGTGTTGGATGCGCGAAGTAAAACCGGAAGACTGGTTCAATACCGAAGAGGAGGACGATGATTGATGACGGAAAAAGTGCTCGCGTATATCGATGAATTAATCGATCGCTACGACGATCCTGAAATGACGGAGAGCGAGAATCCCATGGATGACAGCGGCGGAAACTTTGATGACGCCTACTACATGGGAATTGAATACGGCAAAATGCACGGAAGGTTGGACGCTCTGCGAAAGGTGAAAGAGTTTATCCAAAAGGAGGCTGATGCCTTATCTCAACAGTAACGGAACGCGCACGCAAGATCGAGCGTGAGTTCGCGGAGCAGCTCGACGCCTATTACGCCTCACCCGCGTCAGGCTTCCACGACAACGCGATCACGCGGAAATTCTACGAGCAGAAACTTCGCTATCTCACGTTTAAACCGTACCCTGACGACGGGCTCGTAACGTTCGGCGCGTCCGGCACGGATAAATGCGACCTGGAAGTGTTCTTCCGCAATCAAAAGGTGAAGCCGCAAAAGTCCGATGATCTCCCGTTTCGGGGCCGCCAACGCCGCCAGGGCAGCGCGATAATCGAGTACGTACAGCTCGACCTCGTTCACATGCGGAAACGACTCGGTGATCGCGCGAAGTTCACGGTACTAGAAGACGCGTTTAAGGGCGAGTGGATGTT
The DNA here is from genome assembly GCF_018195675.1 of Brevibacillus sp. NL20B1. NCBI lineage: Bacteria > Bacillati > Bacillota > Bacilli > Caryophanales > Paenibacillaceae > Brevibacillus > Brevibacillus sp. NL20B1. The sequence goes on along the minus strand of NZ_JAGTPT010000026.1, from coordinate 40,524 downwards.
CGAGGATGCCGCGCAGCAACGCGTAGTGATCGAGTACGACGGCGTTAGGTTCGCAATCACAGCGAAACCGGACGGAATCCTGACGTACGCTGACGATGATTCGCGCCTCCTGTTCGAATACAAGACGAAGGCGACCGGCATCCGCGCCATGAACTCGAAGCTCGACTATGGCGGGCCGCAGGCGGACCACTTGCGACAGGTGACGGCCGAATCGCTCGTGTTCGGGATTCGCGAAGGAATCCTCCTGTACGAATCGACGCAAAAACCGTCGTGGTTCTCGGACGAAGATAACGCGAATGTGACGAAAGGCGCGAAAACATGGCGCGATGGAACGCCGATCCCGGACATTCGACCGTTCTACTTCTACGTAACGGACGAAATGCAAGAGGCGCTACTGCGTGATCTCGCGCGCCAAGCCCGCATTGTATACGAAGGCGAAAAGCCGGACGTGACCGCGGACATGACGAAGAAATGCGGATTCTGCCCGTACTTTGGTGGCCATTGTCAAGCGTCACTCAGTGCGGAAAATCTGGCGGAGCTTCAAGCGGTTGAGGCGCGTATGGCTCGGTCGAGTCTCGCGGGCAAACAGGATCACCGTAGCCTGCGGAATTATCTCGCGGAGGTGCCCGTCAATGCCTAACGTCTCCTACGAGTTTATCGACCAGTTCGACGAAATGGACGATGAAATCCGCAATCTCCGCGCCTCCGCCCGCGTGGCCGCCGACGACCTCCGCCAATTGGCCGCGACGCTGCACACGGTTGACCACGAGGAGATTTACGATGCGCTCGTCGATATTGCGCGAGCACTCGAAAGGGACGCGGGGATATATCGGAAGGAGGACGCGGAGTGACGTATACAGTCGTTGGGTATTGTCCGATGTGCGGAGCGCCAATTTACGGGCCACAAGTCTGGCACGGAATTATGCCGCCTAAGGTCACCAGGTCGTGCGCGTGTTTTCCACCACCAGGGTACCAAAATAAAGGGCCTTGTTATTGTACGGGCGCGTGCAAGGGACGGGAGGTGCCGGATAATTTCGAAGGTTACAAAGGATAAGCCGAAGCGTTACCTCGGTCTTGACCTCTCGTTATCCTCGCCAGGATTCGCGGTAATCGAGGTCGCCGACCGCAAGCCGCGCCTCATCACGACGGCGCACGTAAAAACAGGGTCTGACGACCCTCAGGCGCTGCGTTACGAATTGATCGAGGCGTTCGCGCTCCTGTTCCTGCGCGAGCAACTTCGGGCGGGTCCGGTTGAGGCGATCGTCCGCGAAACGTGGCCGCCAGCGCGAGACTACCGGCAGAACGATAAGATTCACGGGGCGTGGTCGGCGGTCGACCGGGCGCTCTCGCGGTACGGTTGCGAAGTTAACGTGAATCTGACACCAACGACCGTAAAGAAAACGGTGACCGGCAACGGCAAAGCGGAGAAGGCGGAAGTGGCCGCGGCGGTCCGGAGGTTGCTCGGGTTGGCGGAGGATTACCGGTTTGCGACCGATGATGAAAGCGATGCGGCGGCCGTGGTGCTGGCGTATCTCATCGGCCAAAACTTGATTGACGTGAAGGAGCGATAGGATGACTTTAACGGTACACGAACGTTATGCAATCGCGATGAAACACGCGAAAAAATTCGTAAGCACATTAGCGTCACGCCCAATTCTCCAGGGAGTGTTTCACGCTCCTGACGGCTCGTTGGCAATGACGGATTCGCACCGTTTGCTGCGAGTGGAAAACGCGCATGACCGCGCGGAGCCGATCGTCCTCAACGCGAAAACAAACGCGCCGATTGACGGTGTATACCCGGATATTTCTCGCGTGATTCCAACGAACTTTCGCGCGGAGTATACGTTGAGTGGAAATGTTGACGAGGAGTTGGCGAAATGGATTACCGCGCATGAAGTTGCGGTTAAGATTGGGGATAAGAAGCAGCCTGTCGCAGTTTTCTCGCTGACTAGCGCTGGACTTTCGTTGGAGGCCGCGAATAGCGGCGGGAAGTACCGGTTTGATCCGAACGTCGCGGCTACCGGATGCCTTGATGAATTTACGGTACACTACAACGCCAAGTACGTGTTGGACGCGTTGCTCGCTATTCGAGACTTTAAGCCGCGCTCAGTGTCCGTTAAGTTCGCGGGGAATGTAAGCCCGTTTGTGTTCGAGACGGATAACGGGGTGTTGGCGCTGATTCTTCCGATTAGAACGGTTTAGGAGGCGGTATGAATGGCGACTTGTCCAAAATGCAACAAATACTTCCGCGAGCCGGAGGACGAACGTGGCGAGCATGATTGTCCGCGTTGCGGATATTCTCGCGAATGGGACGATTATGGAATCGAGGAGGGTGAATGATGAAGCAGGCGTTCGAATGGATTATCGCGTGGTTGGTTGCTGGCGTGCTCGTCATCACGCTATGGTTCGCGGGCATCTCGATAACAGCATGGCTCGTTTCTACGCTCGTTGAATACCTGTTCGCGGTCGATTTCGGATTCTGGAAGGCGTTCGCGGCGATCGTTCTACTCCTCGTTATCAGTAACGTAGCATTCAGCGGTCTGCGCCGCGCGAATACGAAATGACCCGCCACTTCGACGACTGGAACGCGCCATTCCCCGTCCGCAATCTCCGTTACTTATGGCAGGAACTCACGGACCTCAACCGGAGAATCGCGCTGTACGAACGCAGGCTTACGCAATTAACCGCGCAGCGTGACGAGATTAGGCGTGCGATTTACGAACTAGAACGTGATATAGCGAAAAGGAGCGGTGGAATTGACGAATACCCGACTACTGACCGATGAATTTATCGCGAAATACCCGGATGCACCCGCGCACATGAACGAGTTGGCGACGTTTGTGTTCTACCGGACGTACTCGCGTTGGCTGCCGGATAAAGGGCGGCGGGAAACGTGGAAAGAAACGTGTCGCCGAGCGGTCGAGTATAACGTCGGGTTGGCCGCCAAGCATTACGAGAAAATCGGGTATGCCGTGCCGTGGGACGAATTGCGCGCGGAGGCCGAGGCGCTGTTCGATAACATGTTCAACCTGCGGCAGTTCCTGAGTGGCCGGACACTTTGGGTGGGCGGCGCAGAAGGCGGAGTCGCAGATAAGTACCCACTCGCTAACTTCAACTGCTCGTTCATCAACATCCGTTCGTGGTCTGACCTCGGCGACCTGTTCTATCTCCTGCTCGTAGGCACCGGCGTCGGATTCAAATGTACTCGCGAAATGGCCGCCAACCTCGCGCCGATCCGCACGAACGTAACGCTCATTAACGCGCCTTACGAGCCGGTCCCGGTCCACCAACGCCTGGAACGGACGCGCATTACGGAACTGGACAACGGGTACGCGAAGATTTACGTCGGCGATTCGAAAGAGGGATGGGTCGAGGCGCTGCGCTACTACTTCGCCATCCTGACGGAACCGCGCTATGGACACGTCCATACCGTGAAAATCTCGTACAACAGCGTGCGACCGAAAGGCGAGCGGCTGAAAACGTTCGGGGGCACCGCGTCAGGTCACGAGCCCCTCGCGGAGATGTTCGCGGGGATCGACCGCGTGTTGAAGAATCAGATTGATCCGACGTTGGAACCGTTGGAAGTAGTGCAAACGTTCGATTACGAGCGAATGGAGCCGACATCAAAAGGCTATCGCCAGGTCCGTCCGATCCACGTTCTGGACATCGGTAACCTCATCGGTGCGAACGTAGTGGTCGGGGGCGTACGCCGAACCGCCGAAATCTTCCTATTCGATGCGGACGATTACGAGTGCCTGCTCGCTAAGTACGGAATCAACGGGATTTGGACGGAGGAGCAGCTCGCACAACACCGGAAGGTTCGCGCCATGTTGGAGGCGCGCGGTATCTGTCCGCAATGGATGTACGAGATCGACAAGATCGGAGACGGTCGTTTCGGATTGGATCACCGTCGCATGTCGAACAACTCTATCGCGTTCGAGACGAAGCCGAGCCGCGAGTTCCTCAACCTCGTGTTCGAGATCATGCAGCTTGAAGGGGAGCCAGGCGTGGTGAACCTCGAAGAGGCGCGCCGCCGACGTCCCAACGCGGAGGGCCTCAATCCCTGCGCGGAAATTTTGCTCGATTCGTACGGCGTCTGCAACTTAACGACGGTCAATCTGATGCAATTCGTCCGCGAACGGGAGGACGGCGCGAAATACCTCGATATTCCCGCGCTCCTAGACGCGCAACGCCGTTCCGCCCGCGCCGGACTGCGCATGACTCTCGTAACACTTGAATTACCTCACTGGGACGCGGTTCAACAGCGCGACCGTCTGCTCGGAACTTCGCTAACTGGCGTTAAAGACGCGCTGGCAGCCGTCGGTTACTCCGAAATGCAGGAGCGCGATCTCATCGAGTTGCTCGGCGCAGTCGCACGGCAAGAGGCGGACAAGTACGCGAAAGAACTCCGCGTCAGCGCGCCACTCCTCGTAACTACCGTAAAGCCCGAAGGCACGCTTTCGCAAGTCGCCGGTGGCGTATCGTCCGGCCTCCACTGGTCGCACTCGCCATATTACATCCGCCGCATCCGCATTAACGCGGCCGACCCGTTAGCTCGCGCCGTCATCGATCTCGGATGGCCGGTACATCCCGAAGTCGGCACGCCAGGCGAAACGCACGAAGAACGGATGGCGAACGCGCGAACGCTCGTCATCGACTTTCCGGTAGCGTCCGGCGCGACGCGAACGAAAGATGACGTGAGCGCTGCGGAACAGTTCGAGACGTACTTCCGGTTCCAGCGGTATTACACCGAGCACAACTCGTCGAACACGATTACGGTACGCCCGCACGAATGGCCGGAGGTCGAACGGATCGTGTACGAGAACTGGGACGATTTCGTCGGCGTATCGTTCCTCGCGCTTGATGGCGGAACGTATCAACTCGCGCCGTACGAGGCGATTACGCGCGAACAGTACGAGGAGTTGAAAGCGCGGATGAAGCCGTTTGATCCTGCGGTGTTGCAGCGGTACGAGACGGACCTGGCAACGTACGAGAAGGCGCAGGAGGAAGTGTCCGCGATGACGTGCGAAGGAGGGGCGTGTACGATTCGATGATTTCGGATCGCAACATACCGTGGTATCACAAACTGTGGTTCTACCCGTTGCTTCTCATACTCGCGGTATTCTCGCTTGTTAGACGTAAATAACCGGGAGCGCCCCGCGCGCTCCTACCGGCTCCGGCCGAAATCCTAACGGAGGTGGTAATGTGAAGGTCATCCTTTGGCTTTTCGCGATATATTGGTTCGTCATTTTCGCGGCATTTCTTTTCGGCTATATCCCAGACTATTGGACTATCGGAATTGCGCTGCTTCAATCTGCATTCCTCTTCGTAACCCAAGCGTTAGACACACGATAAGGAGGCGCGCCCATGTACAGCCTAACGCAAGAACAACGCGATCTTATCGAGTGGTTGCGCGATGGCGAGCGGATTAAGACGAAGATCGAACGGAGGGAGCCTGTGACGCACGATAAGCTCGACGCTATTTTCGATATGCAATACGCGCTGGACCAACGGATTATCGATGAACGCGGGATCGAAAAAACAACGGAAGAATGGGTACTCGGCCTCACTATCGCGATGGAAGACGAGATTGCCGAAGTTCGTTCGCTGATCAACTGGAAATGGTGGAAGAACCCGAAGGAAATCGATTATACGGAACTGCGCGGCGAGGTCATCGACTTGTGGCACTTCCTCGTCAGCCTATCACAAAAGGTCGGGCTGACTGCGGATGATGTGTATCGCGTGTATTGCGAAAAGAACGCGGAGAACCACGCGCGCCAGGACGGGACGAGTGAGAAGAGAGGCTATGAGGTGATCTCTTATACCCAGACCGAAAAGTAAGCCTGATGTTCTCGTTAGCTGCGAGGTTTGTGGCAAAGAAGAGTTTATTCCACATTATCGAGCAAAAAGATACCGAACTTGCTCCATAACTTGCCGGGCTGAGTTATCTTCTAAGACATTGTCCTGCAAGGTCGAAATCACTTGCGAGATATGCGGCTCCACTTTTTATGTCAAACCGTCAAGTCGCCAGAGGAGAAAGTGTTGTAGTCGCAAATGCAGCGCGGAATATAGAAGACGACTCTATGCGGGGGAAGGAAACCCAAACTATGGAAACCGTTTGGAGAAATGTGCGGCATGGAAGGGCGGTCGGAAAATATCTAACTACGGATATGTGTTGATATATCTACCGGATCACCCGAACGCAAGGCCAGACGGCTACATCTTCGAACACAGACTGGTAATGTCGAACTACCTCGGTCGACCGCTACGAGATGACGAGATTGTCCACCACAAGGACGGTAACAAACTCAACAACGATATCTCGAACCTAGAGATAACGACTAGGAGTGCGCACACCGCACTGCACAATCAAGAAAAGGAAATCATTAGGAGTAAAGATGGGAGGATTGTCACTGTGATTCCAAAATTCCCACAAGCAACTTTCGAGGTGGTCGACGAGTTGAGCGATACGGAGCGCGGGGCTGGCGGATTTGGGAGTAGCGGAGTGCACGCGGAGGTGGGCGAGTAATTGAGTGCGACTCCTCTCTCACACAGGATCGGCGAGAGGTTTGGTTATCTTGTGGTTATAGACTCTTATCGTAAAGAGGTCAACGGAAGACGGCGAGGGATGTTGAGAGTCAGATGCGACTGCGGCACCGAGAAAGACGTCCTTGCTCACAACGTACTGCAAGGACGCACAAAGTCATGTGGTTGCAAAACTAGCGGACTAAAGGGTTGGAACTTTAAACACGGATTGCACGATACTCGAATTTATCAAATTTACCAAGACATGAAAGGGCGCTGTTTGAATCCAAATAATCGCAGGTATCACAGATATGGCGGTCGGGGGATTTCGGTGTGCGAAGAATGGCTTCGGGATTTTATGAACTTCTATAACTGGGCCATGCAAAACGGATACCGTGACGACTTGACAATTGAGCGAATAGATAATGACGGAAACTACACTCCCGATAACTGCAAATGGGCAACGATGGAAGAACAATTGAAGAACAGAGACTTTTCGAGGATGGGGAGGAAATCAAAGAGTGAAAGTCAACCTGCTGTCAGCTAGCGAGATTACGCGCGATTTTTTTCAACAGCTTCCACAAGAGCTGCGCGATCTGTTGGAGTCAGGCGCAATTACCTCCCGGCAGGTGATTGCTCTAACTGCAATAAGAACCTGCTATAGCGCAGCGAAACCGAGTGAAATAGTGGCGAGTGAGTGGGGCAAATACTTCACCCAGGATGCAACCGACGGAGGAGAAGGCAAGGAGTCCGACAGGCTTTTCCGTCACATTGTGAACAGCGGGCACACCTCTACGCTAGAATCCATCTCGTATACGTTCGCAATCGAAGGCATCAGCCGCGCATGCCTGGCTCAACTTACGCGCCACCGTGTAGGCTTCTCGTTCAGCGTGCAGAGCCAACGGTATGTGCGGTTCGGCAGCGGCGACAAGACAAGCGGGTTTGATTACGTTGTTCCTGACACGGTAAAAACGAGTCGATTTACAAGGGAACGATATGAATCCGCGATGCAAACGCTACAGGAAACGTACGATATGCTCCGCGAGTTCGGAGTTCCCGCCGAAGACGCCCGCATGGTCCTCCCGAACGCCGCCGCGACCAACCTGACGATGACCGCCAATCTCCGGGCTCTCCTCGATTTCTACGGCAAGCGCCGGAAGGGGCGCGGTGCCCAATGGGAGATCGCGGAACTCGCGGAGCGCTTGCGCGAAGAGGTAACGCGCGTCGACCCGTGGACGGCCCCGTACTTCGACGCAGTGTAACGAAAGGAGCGCGCAACCATCGCAACCATCACGCTAATCCACGCATTGCTCACCGCATTCTCGGTCGTTACGTCCGTACCACTCGCAGAAACGGAGTTATACGAAGTTACCGCGTACTCGGTTGGCGATGATTTCACGCCAGGCCACGGAATCACCGCATCCGGCGCACGGGTCCGCGAAGGTATAACGGCCGCCTGCCCGCCAGAGCTACCGTTCGGCACGCGCGTCCATATCGAAGGCGTTGGCGAGCGCGTTTGCCTCGACCGTGGCGGCGCGATCAAAGGGCGCAGGCTGGACGTGTATATCGCGGACCGCTCGGAGGCACTCCGGTTCGGGCGGCGGAAGTTGAGCGTAACAATCTGTGCGAAATCGGAAATCGAACGTTTAATTCGGTAGAAGGCGCATGACGCGCCATAAAAAACGGGAGGCTGATCGGATGAGCAACGCAAATGTAACGGTTCTGACGGATGAAAACGGTGTGCTGCGGGAGTATCGCGAGGTCAGGCGGAAGGCGAACGTGGGGGAACGGATTAAAGTCATAGATGACCGAAAAAGAGGCGATCATGATTTCGAGTTAGGGGAGATACTTTATGTCATCCACGACAATCGGTGGCCTAACTCCAACCCGAATGGCGGCGTATCCGTGTCTGAGCACTTCCAGAAGGCCCGCAGTAAGTTCGAGGGTCGCGGGATTTACAACGACCGATACGTAGTCCTTGAGCCGACCGACGTCGTGATCATCGACGGCGTACGGTATCGCGAAGAACGGCGGAAGGCGCGCGTGGGCGAACGAGTGTTGATTACGCACGGAGACGATAGGCGCCCCGATTTATACAAAGTAGGCGATATCGGTACGGTGACTGGCGAGGACGAAGACGACGGATACGGTCCGAAAGTAAAGTTTAGCGATGGCAAGGAGTGGTGGGTTGGGCACCGCAACGGAAAAAGCAAATGCGTCGTAATCACGCCAATTAGCGAAACCCATACGAATGCTCTCGCCGATTTACAATCGGAAATCGCTTCGCTCAAACGCCGCGTAGCCGAGTTGGAGGCGCGATTAACTCCGGCTACGATCAGCGTCAGTATCCCGCAGGTAACCGTCAACGGGACGGTCGATGACGTGGCCCAGGCGGTCGCGGACGCGGTGAAGTGCGAGCTAACGAAAATGAGCGCGCAAGAGTTCGTTTCTCACGCGGAAGAACTCTTGGGGCTCACGAAGTCACCGCAACAGCTCCGCGACGAAATCGTGGAACGGGCGAAACGGGATGTAGTGGGGTTGGCGAAACCGCACTGGAACGGGTCTGGCGATCTCGTTTACGCGATTCACCCGTTTTTGTACACAGCAGAGTTCGTTGTGAACCGGGATAAGAGGACGGTGGTTTGCTTGTTACGACAATACTCGCGAAACAATGGGCACCCGGTTGAGCGTCGCGGCATCGCCAAATGCGCTCCTGACGACTGCTTCAACGTTCACATCGGGAAGGCCATTGCGTTGCGCCGAGCGTTGGGTCTCTCGGTGCCTAACGAATACTTGAACGCGCCGCAGCCGACAGAGGTTCGCGTTGGGGACGTTGTAAACGGTAGCGGGCTTTTCGGAGCTTACACGCCAGATAAAACATTCACGATCACGGCGGATCGCGGTGACAATTCGTTTAAGTATGCAGAGCGTCCGTCTGATTGGATTTACCGTCATCAAATCGGAAGAATTATCGACGACTCCCGCGAAGAAACGGAGGTGTTCGCCTAATGACTGCGCCCGTCAAAATCGCTCTCTGCGGCCGTATGCGATCGGGGAAAGACTCGGTCGCGGCGTACTTGATCGAGAAACACGGATTCGTCCGATTTGCGTTCGCCGACGAGTTGAAGCGGATTTGCCGTGAGCTCTTTCCGGATCGGTTTGCGGATGGCTCCAAGCCTCGTACACTCTTACAAGGTGTCGGGGTGGCGATGCGAGAGTTCGATCCGGACGTGTGGGTCAACGCGTGTATGCGCCACATACAAGACACGCGCGATTACCTCGTTTCCCCGATAAACGTCGTAATCACTGACCTACGTTTTCCTAACGAGTACGAACGCCTCCGCGCGGAAGGCTTTGTCATCATCCGCGTGAACGCATCGCTGGAAACGCGAATCCAACGCATGATTGACGCAGGCGACGCGTTCACGGCGGCCGACCTCGAGCACGAAACGGAGCGCCATATCGACACGTTCGCGGTCGATTACGAGATTGATAATAACGGTAGCCTGGCGGAGTTGTACGCGCAGGTGGACGAGATTATGGCGGACATTTTGCGAAAGGAAGGCGATACGTAATGGAAAAGGTGACGGCTCGATTTAAGGTCGTGGAGTACCGACCAACACGCGGAGGAGCGCGGGCAATCATTGAGGATGAGAACGGTAACCGCTACTCGATGTTCGCGTCAGAATTCTTCAAAATTCTGAACGGTTTTGATCTCGGAAACATGACGATCGTTAAAACACGTAAAGGAGAAGCGGTAGGATGGCGGAGGGCCAACGCGAAGGAGGCCGCCGAATGACGCTGACACCCGACGACCCCCGCTACTGGTACGAAATGGGCTACTTTTACGGGCGCAACGACGCGCTCGACGGCCGTCCGTATGACGCCAGGCTACCGCACGAGCGCGCTGATCTCACGGATTCAACAGGTCCTCACGGCGGAACTGGTGCCACCCGTTCCACGTCTGAGGAATCCGCAGATAGCGGCCTGGCTTGAGATTGTACTTGCGAACAAACCCGGCAACGGACGCACAATAGCGTTTCCCATCGAATACGACGAGCTTGCCGTCACCGCTTATCTCGCCCGGAACCGCGATCCCGATGTTGCCATTATCGGGGTCGTATCCGAGCAGCGCGTGAAACGGCTGGCCCGGCGTAATGCCCAACGTATGAAGGAGCGACCTGTTAAGACTGATCCTACCGAACTTGTCCACGAAGATGAACGGCTGAGACAACGGTTGGTAACCCGTATAAATCTCGAAAGGCATGCGTATGACCTCCGTTTTTACTACGAGTATACCACGGAAGGAGCGATTTGTATAACGTACCAACTTCGCAACGCAACGGAATCGAGCGTAATAGGCGAACGCTTGATTCCGGGAACGGGCACTCCCGATGGTCGCGAGGAAACGAGCGCCAACGGCCATAAGGAGGCGGTCGTGTGAATACAGACGTAATGTTTTCGTCCGCGACGGATTTGTGGCCGACGCCACAGGACTTTTTCGACGAACTCAATCGCGAGTTTCACTTTACGCTCGATCCGTGCGCGACACACGACAACGCCAAGTGTTCAACGTACTTTACGAAGGAAGACGATGGTCTGGTACAGGAATGGGCTCCTCATACTGTTTTCATGAATCCGCCGTATGGACGCGAGATAAAGCGGTGGATGCAAAAAGCATACGAGGAGTCGTTAAAAGGCGCAACGGTGGTTTGCCTCGTTCCTGCGCGTACAGATACCGCGTGGTTTCACGATTATGTTTACGGAAAAGCGGAGATCCGATTTGTTCGCGGGCGCCTCAAATTCGGCAACGCGCAAAACTCCGCACCGTTCCCGTCAATGATCGTGATTTACCGCGGCAAGAAGGAGGAAGTGTAATGGGCGTCTGCCGAGTAGACACAGCGAAAGGCCACCGCGAACTAGCGGTACGATACGCACTGAACGACCGTGACGGAGTAGATGCGCTCCTCTCGGACGTCCACCGGTTGGGCGCGCGCAGGTTCGAGCGCGGCGACTACGCGGCCAGCGACGTGCTGATCGACCTGGACCGCGCGATAGAGGCGGCGCGATTAACGCCGCGCCAACGGGAGGCCCTGCGCCTGTACTATATCGAGGACATGACGCTAGAGGACGTGGGGGCCGCGATGGGCCTCGCAAGCGGACGGAAGCGCGCGAGTCGGCTCGTGATTACCGGGTTGAATCGGATTGCGGCGGTATTCAGCCGGTGGAATTACGGCGAATTGACGCGGATTCAACAGTGGGAAAGCGCGACCGCTGGCGCGGAAGTGAACGAGGAGGAGATTGCTTGAAACATATCGTGATGTATTCGGGAGGAATCGGAAGCTGGGCGGCGGCTAAACGCGTCGTCCAGAGGTACGGTAAGGAGAACGTAATCCTCCTGTTTACGGACACGTTGATCGAGGACGAGGACTTGTATCGGTTCCTCGACGAAACGGCTGCGGAAATGGGATGCGAATTCGTTCGAATAGCGGATGGTCGTACGCCTTGGGAAGTTTTTAGGGACGTACGATTTATCGGAAATTCGCGGGTCGCTCCTTGCTCCCACAAGTTGAAGCAAGAGGTGTCGCGGAAATGGATAGAGGAGCATTTCAAGCCCGATGAATGCGTGATTTATCTCGGAATTGACTGGACGGAAGCACACCGAATCGCTGCACCGAAGAAGAACTGGCTCCCGTATCGCGTGGAGTTTCCGATGGCCGAAGAGCCTTACGTAACGAAAGAGGAGATGCTCGCGGAGTTGGAGGCGATCGGCATTCGTAGACCGCGCTTGTACGAAATGGGTTTTGCGCATAACAACTGTGGCGGATTTTGCGTACGAGCCGGACAGGGCCATTTCGCGAACCTTCTCAACAAGATGCCGGAGCGATTCGCGGAGCATGAGGCAAAGGAAGAGGAGATGCGCCAGTTCCTCGGTAAAGACGTGTCGATCCTCAAGCGGACAGTAAAAGGTGAAAAGCAAACCTACACACTACGCCAGTTACGAGAAGACATCGAGCGCGACCAACAGATCGATATGTTCGATATTGGAGGATGCGGGTGCTTCGTCAACTACGATACCGAGGAGGCCACCGAATGAAACGAAAGTCTAACGATACAACAACGAAACACTTCCGCGGCCAAGCGGACTACAAATCTGCCTTCTCTGCGGCCGTCACCGAATTCATCGCGAACATGATCTCGCCAGAACTCCGCCAACTCTACGAAAAGAAACGCGAAACGGAGCGTGCTGACGATACGGATGGCCTCGCGCGAGTTAACGCGGAGATCATGCGACACCGCACCGAACGGTCCCGCGCAATCAACGCGCTCATCGACGAGTACATCGCGTCGACCGGTGAGCGCCCGGACGGGACCGAGTTGGAACGGTTGGCGAACGCGGTGTTACACGAGGAGTTGACGGACCCGTCCGTTTGGAAAGCGAAACACGCGGAGTATCCGTTCTTTAGCGAGATTCAGCTCGAACGCCGGACGAACCGCGATGATCGCGAAGAGGCCGCCAGTCTCGAAGCCACGGACGGCAAGTGCTACCGCAAGCCTACGCGAAGAAAACGGAGCCCGAAAGAGAATGCGTTCATGGATCGGACGGTGAAATCGCGGAACAAACAACGGCGCGAACAGTATCGTAAGGATACGCGGCCGGGCGAAGTCGTTACGTATAACATACGAGAACTAACGACTAATTCCGATATTTTTGCGCTATAAAGGTGAGAATTCCGCAAGGGGCTATTTCGCCTTAAAGGCTCCACGCCAATTTCGCCGTAAAGGCTTGCGCCGATGATTCCGTTTGTCCACGAGGCAGCCGGATGAGGCGCGCAGATCATACAGCGCCCTTAGCGGCCATAAAACGGAGTCTGCTGCGGCTGGCTCCGGTTCCGCCGGTCACCACACGTATGCGACCGTCAGCGCACGGGCCGTAGCGCCCCGCGCAGACGGGGCTTTCGCGCGGTTGAAGTCGTCCCCTGCCGCTGATTAGCGGAAAATCGCGCAACCAATACGAACCCAAACGGAAGTACTCACGTATCGCATTCTTCGCCCTGTCCGTAGCATCCAGCGCGTTCGCTGACGGCGGTCCCGGTTGGTAATCGCGTAAGCTAACGGCTCGCTTCGGCGGGCCCCGGCGTTGGCGTTCCGAAATCTTAGCGATCCGGCGCGGATTACCTACGGGTGCCGGGCCACTTTTCGGGACGCGAACGCTGGGATATACGCAAGAGTCGCCGTTAATTCGGCGGCTTTTTCATTTTCATAAGGAGGCGTTGTGACATGGCGGAAAATCCGCGCGAGTCGAACGAACTAATCGAATCCCTGGCCGCGCTTGAACACGAACAGTGGATAGCGTGGTCAAAAGCGGTAGCGCACGAAGTTTCCGAAGACCGTCGTAAGAGATGGGAAACGTATTGGGTGCCGTATAACGATTTGGACGAGGACGTCAAAGAAAAGGACCGCGAATGGGCGCGTAAAGTTGCCGAGGTACTCGTACCGGATAATGGCGGAATCAATGCGCCAACAACCGGAGTCGGCCCCGGACGAGACATCACGCTCCGCCTCAACGTAGACGTATCGGACGCGCTAACGGGATTGAAGGCGCTCCGGCGCGAGGCTGACGCGGCCACCAGAGCGTTAAAGCAGTTAGCGGAGGCAAAACGGGGAATTAACGGTAATTTCTCGGAATGGGACGTATACATCGACCATATCCGCGAGATTGCCGGAAAGCACTATCGGTCGCGGGACATCAATTATCGCGTGTTCAAAGCGATATGGGACGCGAAGGATTGCGGCAATCAAACGGTCACCTATCGACGGGGCGAGGGCGCAACGACGAGCGCGGTCGCCGCGACCAAGACGTTCGATTCCGCGATTATGATCGTTCCGACGAGGGACCTTCGGAATCGATTCCGCGAACAATTCGATCTCCCGCACATCTACACGATCGAGGATGTACGCGGTTGGGCATTCCGCGACATTGATACGGCTATTATCGATGATGCCGTTAATGTAAGCGGAGAACTGCCAGAACACATCCGCGTTGTTTCGCTGATGCTGGAGGTTGGCGAGAAGATTCCGAAACGATAACGCAGGCTAAACGAGGGCTCCTGACCTAACGGTTGGGGGCCTTATTTAGGTTGCGTTTAGGCGCGGCAAATTGCTGCGCTCTTTAATTTTCCGTGAAGGGGAGCGATAAGTTGACGTTAGATGAACTGTACGCGGAGGCAAATCGGTTATGTCGCGAGCATTGGGGCGTAGAGTTTACCGGTAGAATCGAGTTAGTCAAACGACCCTGGCGGCGTTATAACGGAATATGCCGATACAATAAATGTCTTACTCCGAGTGGAGTCGAGTGGGACGTCGCAATCATCATGAGTGAGAAGCGCAACGCCGAAAGGACGCGCGAAGAAGTACTTGGCACGTTACTGCATGAGCTAGTCCACTGGCGGCTATTTACCGAAGGGCTAAAACGCGGCGGGCTACAGTACGCCCGAAGTATCGCTCGGGACGATTCGCCGGAATTTGTCCGGGAGTGCCAGCGCGTCGGTGCTCCGTTTAGCCACACGGTAGCCGCGCAGAAAGCAGCGAAACGATACGGAGGTCAACGATAAATGAACACAATTAACGAAGCTCACGCGGCCAATTCCCGTGAGTTTTTCTATTGCTACTCGCCGAATTTGCACGAGTTCTTGAAGGCGCGGGGCCAGCGGTATATCTGCTCGGGCCTGCACGAAAAGACACTCCGCAAGTTCTGGCAATACCGGCGCGACGAGCGGCTGAACGGGCTGCTCGCGGAGTATGAGCGGAACAATCCTAACCAGGCGCGCCAGTGATGCGACAGCGCACGTTAAATCGAACACATAGCGAAGGGATGACGTTAAGTGGACGAAAAATACGCAGGGTTCCGCGAATTGGCGGAACAAGCAAAGGCGCAGAAAGAACGGGTATTGAACGCGGGGACTGGCGGATGGGAACCGCATAGCCACACGCTGTACAAAACGATCCTCCCGCGGATGGTCGCGAAGTATGGGCCGCAGAAGGGACGGAATATGATTACGCTCCTGGCGTATCTTCACGCGAGCAAAGTCGGGGAGACAGCGCCGCTGAGTATTCCGGTCGAATTGCGGGGATGGGCGATGGTGAGTAACGCGACGATAACGGCCGACCTCGGAATGAAAGAGGGAACGCTTATCGAGCTGAAAAAAGCGCTCGTGGCCGAACGGTTGTTGATCGTGAGGAAACGTCCGTATAACGGGAACCTCAAGGATTACTACCTGCCGTTTTATTACCCGTATGATGGCGAAATTGTGTCCGACTACCTTTTCGGGTAGTTGGCGGACTTCCCTTTCGGACAGTCGGCCGACTTCCTTTTTGGATAGCCTTATAATAACGTATATGCAATAACGTATATCTAATAAAAAGATAGCGCTTAGTCGGATACTACGTATCCTCCTTCGCGCCGTCAGTCTTTATTTAAAAGATTTAGCATATGGGTAAAGATTAGCGCGGAGAAGGGTACATGCACACTGATGTATTCTCTCGCGTAGTCTTTTGAAAGCATATTCGAAGAAGTATACAGATAGCCACCGCGCGGCGCCGCACCGGTTCCGCGCTTTTCTATTTCACGAAAGGAGGCGTCACTTAACGATGGCTAAACGCTTATCACCCGAACAGTACATCGCAATCGGATACCTCGCGCAACCGCACAATGGCGGAAAGACAATCGCAGAGATCGCGAAAGAGTGCGGCGTATCAGAGCGTACGATTTACAACTGGAAGAACGACGAGACGTTCGAGCGCGAGCTGATCGCGCAAATGAGGCGGAATGTCCGCGATATGATTCCGGCCGTGAATAAGGCGATGTTTGACGCGGCTATTGACGAGAGGAATGCGGCCGCAGCGAAACTGCTGTATCAGCAAGTCGGGCTGCTTACGGATAAGGTCGAGGTGGAAACGAAGGCTAGCGCAGATGTTCCGGACCTTGACGAGTTGAAACGAATGGTCGCTGAAATGGACGCGGAATAACTCGCTATAATGTAGGGACGCGAGGGGACGGTTGCGCACCGCTTCATGCGCGGTCGATTTCGTCCGCTGCACGCCTCTGACGCGCGACCCCTCTGAAAATTTTCGGCCGACCACCGAATTAGCGCCAAAACTTTTAAGTATTGACGCCGTACTACGAGTCCGCTAAGATCAAGGTATAACGCGGTGTCAAAACTTAGCGTCAAAAGTGGAGGCGATTTACGGATGCGGTACGGGTACGCGCGAGTGTCAACGGTCGGACAGGACTTGCAGGCGCAGATCGACGCGCTAAAGGCGGAAGGTTGCGACGTCATATACTCGGAAAAATTCACCGGAACGAGAACGGATCGGCCGGAGTTCCAGCGGTTGCTCGCGGAATTGAAGGCGGGCGATACGCTAGTCGTCACGAAACTGGACAGGTTCGCGCGGTCCACGCTAGAGGCGATACAGACGATCCGCGACCTATTCGAGCGTGGCGTAAAGGTTCACGTCCTTAATATCGGAGTTGTCGAGAATACACCGTCAGGCCGCCTGATTTTCAACGTATTGAGCGCGTTCGCGGAGTTCGAGCGTGATTTGATCGTTGAACGTACGCAGGAAGGGAAGGAAATCGCGAAGCAGCGACCGGACTTTCGCGAAGGGCGGCCACCGAAGTACACGCGCAAGCAAGTAGAGCACGCGCTGGGGCTTCTCGGTAGTCACTCGTATCGTGAAGTCGAGGAGATGACGGGTATCTCGAAGTCTACGTTACTTCGCGCAAAGAGGGCGTCCAGGTAGGGCGCTCTTTTTCGTTGAGCCGAAAACCCCCAAGGCACCCCACCGAAGGCCCGTCGTCAGGCCCCGGACAAATCCGCGTATCGAAAAATAACTTTGACTTTACCGCAATAAAGTAAATCGAAAGCAGATGCAAGGCCACCGAACGCCTAACGGTGGTCTTTTTGTGTTTTCGATTTCTGTGCGCTAGAGGCGGCTCAGCTTGCGATTCGCGACCGCAAGTTACAGCGTTCTCCCGTCGCGCTATGGGCCGCCTGATTTACCTACTGACGGGATAAACAGAGAACGGGAGAGATGCGGTTGAGTATCGAGAACACACGGGAAGAGTTCGAGCGACTACGCGAACAATTCCTCGAACATCTGCCGAAAAGCTGTCAGAACTGCGGCAGAGAGGACGACTTGCACGTCCACCATATCGTGCCGTTAGCCTTCGGAGGTCGCAACGTACTCACGAATTTAGCTACGCTCTGCGGCGAGTGTCACGGTAAGGTACACGGAATAAACATCCGCGAATCACACGGCAAGGCCGTTAAAGAAGGGCGATTAAAAGCGGCACGGCCCGGTAAATGGGGCGCGGGAAAAGTTCCGTACGGATACGACATCGACCGTTTTGGCGAGATGGTCATTAACGAAGAAGAGGCGCAGATTATCCGCCTGATGTATAAATGGCGGTACGTCGACAATCTGACGTGGCCGCAGATCACGGAGATTCTTCGCGAGATGGCGATTCCCACGAAAACGAACGGCGAGTGGAGCAACGCGACCTTGCATCGCATTTTCAATAACCCGTTGTATCGCGGAGAGTATTATTTGCAAGGCGAGTTCATCGGTTACCTCGAAAACCCGATTCTGGATAAAACGCTCATTGACGCTGAGGATGAGTACAAACGGAAGCATACGCTGCCTAACGGTAAGTTGTATGTGTTTCGTTGTAAATCGCTGAAATTCGGTCACAAGGCGGAGGGAGGCGGCAGGCGTGGCGTGGGTAAACGGGCGCTGGCTTGACCGTCCGGCGCGCCAGGAACTAATCGAAGTCCTGCGTGAAGGCACCGCCAAGCTCCGGAAGAAGCTCGAGGCGGACACGATAACAGCGGACGAAGCCGTGCAGCTTCGCTCTTGGTTAGCGGAGATTAAACGGCTTGAACGTATTCACCGCGCGGAGGTCGATCTCCTTTACTTCGCGCACGAATACTTTGGTGAAGTATACAACCCCGGAAACTCCGGTAACTGGATACCGGTACCGATCTCGGAGGCTCCGGCGTTCCACCACGAACTGTGCGAGATCATGAACACGGTGTCCACCCGAGAGTTCAACGCAAAAATTGCGTGGGCGGCCCCTCGTTCGCACGCGAAGTCTTCGTATCTGTCGAAGGCTTTTCCGTTACATGAGATCGTGTATCGTAAGCGAAAATACATCATCATCATTTCGGAGACGCCGCAAGTGTCTACCGCGAACATGGAGTGGCTCGGAATCCAGTTAAAGAGCAATTCAAAGCTCAGGGCGGATTTCGGGCCTTTGTTGTCCCCGAAACAACAAGAGAACCCGAAGGATAACTCCTCCGAATTCATTACGTGGGAACCGCGAGAAGGGGGCGTGCAACATCTACTAACGCGCGTCGAGGCGGCATCTACCGGCCAAGCACTCCGGGGTCGGAACTGGAATGGTCAACGCCCGGACCTCATCATCTGCGATGACTTGGAGGGTAAAAAGAACACCAACACAGCGGAACTCCGGAAAGAAATGCGCGACTGGTTCACGCAGGTTGTAATGCCCCTCGGCGACCCGACCGGCAAGAAGACGGCGTTTGTCGTGATGGGTACTATGATCCATTCAGAGTCACTTTTGCGCTACATCATCGAACAGCGCTCCGACTTTAAATCCCGTTTGTTTAAGGCGTTAATCGAGCCGCCAGAGCGAGGGGACTTGTGGGAACAGTGTCGGTTGATCTATACGGATCGCGAAAACCCGAACCGTGCTGAGGATGCGGAAGCATTCTACCTCGCCAACAAGGACGAGATGGATCGCGGTGCTGTCGTGTTGTGGCCCGCCGTTCAACCGTTATGGACGCTGATGAAGTGGAAATGGGATAACGGTTCCAAAGCATTCAACACCGAGTATCAAAACACTCCGTTGGACGAGGAAAACCAAGTGTTCGTTCCGGAGCGATTCACGTACTGGGACGCGACGGACCCTCGGCGTGAGTTCTCCTCGGATGAGTACGATGTTTTCATGGGCGTGGACTTCGCGATGGGGAAAACGCGCGGAGACTACTCGGCAATTGTCGTGGTGGCACGCCATAAGAAGAGCGGCACCATTTACGTGATCGACGCGTGGGGAGAGCGGGTTCATCCCGATGAGTTCCTCAAAGTGATTGTTGAGAAGGTTATGCGATTCCAACCGACTGCTATCGCGGCCGAATCGCAGGCGGCGCAAGAGTTCTTTGTTCACAAGCTGAAAGAGGCCCTCCGCGCGAAGGGATATCCGTCGTATACGCGGGTAAAAGAGATTAAACAACGACAACGAAAGGAACTGCGTATTGAGGCACTACTCCCGGACATCGAGAACGGGACCATTCAGTTCTCACGGAGACACGCGCTGCTCCTCGAACAATTCGAGCGGTACGGGAGCAACTCTCACGATGACCTTCCGGACGCCCTCGAAATGGCCGTGCGTATTGCGAAGGAAGGTAAAAGACGAGTAATCGACAAGCCCTCGTGGCTTTAACGGAAGGGAGGCGTAAACCATCGGTAAACTATTCGATACCGGCGCGCAATACCCGCCAGCCAACACCATCGAGCGGCTCGCCAAGTATTACCGCGGCCGCAAGATTTTCGACGGCAAGCAGGCGGAAGTCCTCGAGCGCGCCTCGGAAATTCTAAAAGACACACCGCACGCTCCGCAACTGGAGAAACTGTACATCGCGGTCAACGTCATTGATGTCTTAGTAACCAAAGTAGCTGACCTAATGTTCGGTGAATCCCCGATCTACGAGTCCGGCCTACCCGATAGTTCCCCGCAACAGCAGCGCCTGAACTCGATCGTCGAGGAGAACGACCTAAACCAACTCGGTCACGAACTCGTCATTGGCGCGGGCATCCGGGGCGACGCGTGGATCAAGACGTACTACGCCGTTCGCCAGGACTTATCCGAAGTCCCGACGGACGACGACGGCAACCCGTTGATCACCGCGCAACCCGAACCGATCATCGAGGCGGTCGACCCCGCGTACGTGTTCCCGGAACTGTCGCGCGGCTCCCGTAAACGGTTTAAGGCCGTAAACATCGCGTGGGTCGAGTGGGTGGTGGACAAAGACGGCGAAGAAATCCCGTATTTGAACGTCGAGCGCCACGTGCCGGGCTTCATCATGTACGACCGGTTCAAGCTCGCGCCCAAGGGCGTTGACACAACGTACGACGCGCCGATTCAGACGTTCACGATTCTGGAGCGCGTGCCGACCGGTCGAGATTCCGATTTGGTCGAGACGGGCCTGACGTGGATTCCCGTTTTTCACGTGCCGTACAAGACGGTTGACGACGATTGGCAGGGCATCAGCGGTATTGAGAAATTGGAAAGCGTGTTGGCCGCGATTAACGACCGGTTAGTGCAGATTGATTATATCCTCTGGAAGCATAGCGATCCGACCGCGTATGGTCCGGACTTGGGCGAGGCGGAAACGAGGTTCAGCGGGCGCTACATCCCGGTCGATAAAAACGACGTTACACCCGGATATATGACGTGGGACTCGCAGCTAGACGGCGCGTTCAAAGAACTCGACATCCTGCTCGGCCTCGTGTTCCAGATGAGCGAAACGCCGCAATGGTTGTTTGGCACGACACTTTCCGAAGACAAGGGCGGAACGGGCACGTCACACACCGATGGCGTCGCGATTAAGGCGCGGTTCATGCCGATCCTCTCGAAGATCAAGCGGATTCGCGTACACGTCGACCGCGCGTTCCGTGACGCGTTGTGGACGGCTATGGCGCTCGAAAACTACGCCAACGAAGGCGTGGACGGCTTCGAGCCGTACGAACCGGTCTATCCGACAATCGCTTGGCGCGATGGCATACCTAAGGACCTCAAAGAAGAAGCAGAAATTATGGCAATTCGCTTGAATGGAAAACCTACTTTGGACGTCCAGAGCGCAATCAAACGTATGGATGAAGTCGACGATGAAAAAGCGCTAGAGATCATGCGTAGAATCGAAGATGACGAGAAAAAGGCTAACGGATTTGTAGACAGCTCGATTTTCAATACAGACTAAGCAAGCCGCAGGTAATTATACTTGCGGTTTTTGTTTTGTCATTGTGAGGTGACCGGATGGCAGGGAAACCCTCGAAATGGTCGAGAGAACGAGTAATCGAAGCGATCCTTGAGAGGCTTCACAACGGAAAAGGGATCACTTGCTCCGAAATAAAACGTGAGGATGGTCCGCTAAGAGGTGCCATTGAAAAATACTTTGGAAATCACAGCAACGCTCTGTTAGCTTGTGGTATTGATCCGCAAAGCGTTCAACCCCTTACGTATTGGACGAAAGAAAAAATACAGGAATCATTCTTAGCCGCCTTAAAGGACGACCGCGTAACTTCCATTCAATCATTGTCTAAGTATTATAGAAGTTTGGATCACGCGATACGTAAACACTACGGAACTTACGAAAATCTGTGCGCTGACATCGGTATTGACGTATCGGTGATCAAACGACAAGTTCGTGAGTGGTCAGGCGAAGACCTCCTCCGAGTTCTCAGAGAAATGCGGGATAAAGGTATGCCGTTGAACATTACAAACGTGTTAACTGTTTTTCCAAGCGCTCCACAAGTAGCAGCTAGGTGCTTCGGGAGCTACGAAAATGCTCTGCGAGCGATCGGTGAGGATATAAGAGACCATGTGTGCGAGTTAAAATACGACTCTTTCATGGGAAAAAAATTTGAGCGTGTCGTAGCAAGGATGTTCGCAGACCTCGGAAGGGGTTACCTGTACCAGAAGAGGTTAGCCAACGGCACAATCATGCCGGACTTTTACGATGAAGCGACCAACACTTTTATCGAAATTAAGCTGTCCTCTTGGACTGTCTTTACTTCGGGCACTATTGAAAAATATACGCCGTATTGTGAACATCTAGTTGTCGTCTACTTACGGGGAGATGACATCGGTCACGATGTGGCTAAGATGGAGATGCGCCATATCAGTAGTTATTACGAGGAGCTTCGGTCCAACGGGCTCTCACACTACATTGATGAATTCACGGAATTGCTTAATGAGTTACGCCAAAGAGAGTCCGAGGTGGCTGCGTAATGGCAGTCTTCCGCCAACCACCGGAGCCCAATTACGAATACGAAATCACCCGTCTTGTCTCCGCCTATAAACGCGCCATCTCGGACATCCTCCGCGAACTCGAACGATTGGACCTAACGGACTTATCGCGCGCCCAGGCGCAAGCGGCACTCGCGGAGGTCGCCCGCATCCTTGCGTCGTTGAACGAAGAGTCGGCGGCCTGGGTTGCGGCGAACGTTCCAAAAGCGGCAACGGACGGTGTGGCGGCCGCCATCTTCGCGCTAGGTGTCGCGGATACAATCGAGGAGGCGCGGAAGATCGCGAAGTTCAACCGCATGAACAAGGCGATGGTTGACGCAGTAATTGCGGATATGCAGGCGGACTTGCTCGCGGTAACCCAAAACGTCGAGCGGAAGGTCCGCGCCGCCGTCCGCCAGGTGACCGCCGATTCCATGCGCGCGAACATGGCGCGTGGAGTTAACGGTCGACGTACGATTAGCCGCGATATTCTCGATGGCCTGCGAAAGAGGCTCGGTGACTCCGTAAACACCGGAATCATCGACGCGGCGGGACGGCGGTGGAGACCGGATGTTTACGTCGATCTGGTGACACGTACGAAGATGATGTATGCACACATGGAGGCGACGACGAACGAGGCGGTGCAGCGCGGGGCATACTACGGAGTGATTTCGCGGCACGGAGCGACCGACGCATGCCGTAACTGGGAAGGAAAAACCGTGAAGTTAACGCCTGACGCTCCCGGCAACTATCCGTACATCGAAGATTTACGTGGGCGACGCGACATCTTTCATCCCAATTGCAAACATTTGGTAATTCCCGCAAGAAAACCGCCGGACGCCGATTAAGGCGTCTTTTTCTTGTCCTACGAGCTGACGTTAAACGGTCGGAAATCTATGGTCTACGCGGACCTTAAACGTGGAGGTATTCGATGTTCAAGGCAAACGCAATCAAGGCGCTGTTTCCGATGAATCTGCAATTCTTCGCGGAAGAACCGGAAACCGGCGATAAGCCGGACGCAGACGACAAGCAGCCGGAAAAGACGTTCACTCAGGCGGAGCTTGATGAGATCGTCGCGAAGCGACTGGAACGCGAACGGAAAAAGTACGAGAAGTTCGCGGACTACGACGAACTGAAAGCGAAACTTGCGGAATACGAAAAAGAGCGCGAAGAGCGGCAGCGCGCGGAAATGACGGAGATTGAGCGGTACAAGGCGGACTACGAAAAGGCAGCGTCCGAGAAGCAAACGCTCGAACAACAGTTGGCGGAGCTTCGCGAATCCATCAAACGCGAGAAGATCGTCAACGAGTTTATCAAGGTTGCAACCGCGCACAACATCGCCTACATTGACGACGCTCTGAAACTCGCAGACCTATCCATGGTAACGGTCGATGAAGGTGGCGTTAAAGGCGTCAAAGAGGCGGTCGAGGCGTTGGTTCAACATAAACCATTCCTGCTTGCGCAAGCGAAAAAGGAACCGAAAACCATTGGTAATCCCTCGAATCCCAACCCGAACGAAACAGTACAAAAGACCGCAGAACAGTTATTGAAAGAAGCTGAGGAGAAGGCCAAGAAGTCCGGTAGGATCGAAGACGTGGCGGCCTACTCGAAACTAAAACGAGAACTTGGATTTTAATTACGACGCCCGAATTCATCGAGGCGTCTATTTTAATTCTTAAAACTAGGAGGATGTAAAAGATGTCCAAAATTCTTTCCGGCGAACTGATTGGTAAACGCGAGTCTGTAGTGGACCAAATTATGCTCTTGAACCCGTATCAAACTCCTATGATTTCCATGGTGGGCTTCGGTCAGCCCATTAACGCTGTCGAACATATCTGGTTCGAGGATTCTATGTTCGCGGACGAAAGTAAGGTAACCGAAGCAGCGACGGCAGGCGATACGACCGTTAAAGTCGCGGACGTTGAGCCTTTCCGCGTGGGTCACGTTGTAAAAGCTGGCGATGAGCTGATGCTCGTAACCGGAGTTGACACGGTAGGTAAAGCGTTGAGCGTTATGCGTGGTTACGCAGGCACGGCGGCCGCTGATATCGCCGTAGATGCGAAAATTGAGGTTCAATTCGTCGAAGGCAACGAGGGTGCTGACGCGCGCGCTGCCCGTTACAAAGCGCGTGTCCGTAAGTCTAACATCACGCAGATTTTTGACGATACCGTTGAGATTTCCGGAACGGCAGCCGCAGTAGCAAACTACGGCATTGACGACCTGTACGAGTACGAGAAGGCCAAAAAACAATTGGAACTGGTTCTGCAACTCGAAAAGGCGTTGATCAATGGTATCCGTTACGAGAACGGGACCACACGTCAAATGGACGGTATCCGCAACATGATCAAAACGAATGTCACCGACCTGGGCGGGGCTGATCTGACCATGGACGTCCTCAACGACTCTCTGCAAAAAATTTACTCCGTGGGCGGTTTCCAGACTGGCGGTATGTATGAAATCGTTGTTCCCGCAAAACAAAAACGCGTGATTGGTAAATTTGACAAGAACTTGGTACAAATCCCCCAAGAAGTCCGCGAGCGGGGTACCGTCGTCAATACCCTGGTAACTGACTTTGGTGAGTTCCCGGTGTCCATCAACGATAACCTCGCTGCCGATGAGGTCCTGATTCTGGACAAAAACCGCATCTCGATTCGTCCTTTGCAGGGACGTGAATTTGGTCATGAATACCTCGGCAAGAAAGGCGACTACTTGCAAGGAATGATCGTCGGGGAATACACGATCGAGTTCCGTCAAGAAGCTGCACATGCTCGCATTAAGGGGTGCAAGTAATGGCGGTATTTAAGTCCAAATACCGCGAATTGACCTTTTACGTCGACGGGAAGCTGTACGCTTTTTCAAGCGGCAGCTTCTCGACCAACGACGAGCAGGTTATCGCGGCACTCGAAAAATTGAAAGACGTAGAGCGCATCGACACAACCGAAGAGAAGCCGAAAACGGAGGAACCCGCCCCTAAGCGCAAATCCTCCGGCAAATAACGCCAAACGGAGGTGACCGCGAATGGCGGTGAATGTAACGGACGCGGACGCTTATATCGCGGAGTGGGTCGTAGATAACGAGGATTGGACGGACGCGGACGATGCGAAAAAACAACGGATACTAAACGTCGCCTTTCGTACGCTCTCCGTCAAGTACCCTACCTACGTGATACCGGACGAAGCGGTCTACGAGACCGCAGCGGCGTTCGCGACCGCGTTCAACGACACGATGGTCCAGGCGCAGCGTGGCGTCCAGTCGTTCTCGCTGTCCGGCGTCGCCTCGTTCACCTTCCGTGAGGCCGCGCGCGATCTCGTCGACTTGATCCCGCAGACGGCACTCGACCTGATTGCGGAGGAGAACCCAGACCTACCGAAACCGGCGAAACGGCGCGTGGGGTGGACCGTCCTATGACGCGGGGTGTTGCGGCATGGCGTTAATTCCGTTAAAGAACACCGTTACGATCACGCCAGCGTCCGGCGGCACCGACGAATGGGATCGTCCGATTCCGGGCACGCCGTACCAATTGCGTTGCCGCATTCAAGAGGGCACGAAGTTGGTCCGGTCGGCCAGCGGCGCAGGCGGCGTCCACGGCGTCACCGCGCAAGAGATCGTATCGGTCGCGCAAATCTACTTCGATAAGATACCGGTCGATCCCGCAACGGGCCAAGTGCTCGGACTGACGGACACTATTACGTTCACCGACGAAACGGGAACGGTGCGAACCTATACGCCCATATCAATCGAGATCAAACGGGGGCTGAGCGGTAAGCCGATCCTGACGGTGGTGAACGTATAATGGCGCGCGAGTTCGAACTTGATCTATCGAAGTTTATCCGCGACCTAAACGGTGCGACCGAGGCGATAGCGCGTGGGGCCAAACGGGGACTCCACGATGCGCTCGACGATTGGCGTCGGGAGGCTACGGATGTCGCGCCGATGGAACACGGCACACTCCGGCGCGGCATTGATACGCGGATTGACGGCGAAGGTCTGGACCTGACCGGCGAAATCAGCGCGGTCGCTATCGAGGATTCCGGCAAAGGGCGGTTCAACTACGCGTACTACCTACACGAGATCAAAGGCGAGATCAAGAATCCAACCACGCCCGGCACCGTCGCGAAGTTCCTCGACGAGCCCGCCAAACAGCACGCGGACAAGTGGATGCGCGAGATCGAGGCGGAGGTCGAACGCGAAGTTAAGAAACACGGATTCTAGCGCGAGGTGACCGATTATGGTGCTACTAAACGAATTGACCTCCGTCGCCTCCTTCGTCGCGTCCGCCGTACCGGGCGCATCCGTCAAATACGAAGTCCCAACGGAGCCAACGAAAGACACGCTCGTCGTCCGCGTCCAAAACACGGATACGACGTCGGAGACGGGCTACCATTACCGTGTTGAGCGTACGTATCAGATCGTCGCGTATGGTGTGGACTCGCCCGCGTGTCTGACGAAGATGGACGCAATCACGCGCAAGGTTAACGATGGGACAACGCTAATACCGATAAACGGCTCGCTCCGGTATATCCGTTGCGGGCCGTTCGCATTTGGCGCGACGTTCCGGACGGAGAGCGGTCTGTGGGCGTGTGTTGGCGTGCTACAGACGGAGGTTCGCGAGGCACGGACGCAAGAGCAATACGACAAGATCATGCACGTTTATCCGCGATATGAGCTGCGGATTCCGGTCGGGTGAAAGCCCGGCCTTTTACTTTTGAGGGGAGTGATACGATGGCTGCTGGAACCTGGGACCCGACCGCATTGCCGATCGAACCGGGCCTCTACATCAACTTCCAAGAGGCGGCGGCTGCTGCCATCCGGGGCGGTGCGCGAGGGACTGTTGCGATTCCGTTGCTCAAGTACGGAGCAAACGCGACAGCAAAGCAATTTTACAGGGTAAGCAAGGAGAAGGAAGCGCAAGACCTGTTTGGTGCGGACAACATCGCGTCCATTCGTCTTGCCCTTATGGGCGGCGCGAGAGACATCCTTGTCTACACGATGCCTACCGATCCTCAACCGGAGGATTACGCAGACATGCGCGATGCCTTCGATTCGCGCCAGTTCAACGTGTTTGTCTTCGACCAAGAGGCGGATGCGACCGAACAAGACCTGACAAAAGCGTGGGTCGAGCGGAACCATACGGAGGGCAAGCACTTTATGTTCGTTGCCGGAGGTACGGCGGAAGAAGACGCGGACCCTGCGCTTGGTAACGCACGTTCTACACGCTTGAAACACGACTACATCGTGAACTTGATCGTTGGTGGCACGTTGAGCGGCAAAACGTACACGTCCGCAGAGTACGCGCCTTACCTGGCGGGACTTATCGCAGGTACAGCGATCAACCGGTCGATCACGTACGCACAGGTGGCGCTTGAAGACGTGAACAAACGCTTGACGACGACGCAGGTAAGGGAAGCGTTGGAGGCCGGATCGCTCGTGCTCATCCACGACGGCGAAAAGGTCAAGGTCGTAACGGGCCTCGTAACGTCCGGCAAGAAAATCCGCGTGATTCGCGCGCGTCAAGCGATCGCAACGGATATCACGATGACGGCGGCCGACGCCTACATCGGCAAAATCGACAACAACCCGGACGGTCAGGCGGCGCTCATCTCCGCCATTAAGGCGTACCTCGAGCGGCTGGAGGCGAACAACGTGCTGATGGACCCGGCGGTCATGCTTGACCCCGAAAACGAGTCCGTGGGCGATTCGGTGTTCCTGCTGATTTCGTTCGCGCACGTTGACAGCATTGAGCGCATTTTCTTGACGATCAACGTTTAAGGACGGTGAGTGAATAGATGCCTGCTTTGGACTCGACGCGTTCGATTAACGGTAAGTTCGGAGAAATCTGGAAGGACGGGCGTTGGTTGAGCAACTTCTACTCGGGTGAGGCAACGGCCGACCTCCAGTATGAAAAGGTCAAACGATCCGGTAAGCGCGCAGACGGGAATAAGGTCGTGGGAGTCGAGTACTCCGGGACAATCAGCGGTTACAAGGTCACTTCCGAACTCGCGCAGGAGGTCGGGCAAGTCTTTGACGATCGCAAGGGCGCGTTTGTCTGCGAACTGGTCATGAAGCTCGATGATCCGGAAGCCTACGGATATGAGCGCGTACGTTTGAAAGGCGTTCAGTTTACGAAAGTGAACATCATGAAGTTTGAGCACGGGAGTCTTGTCGAGGAAGAGTGGCCCTTCGTATACGACGGAGTGGAATGGCTCGACGCGATCACGGCTCAGTAAGATGGCGGCTTCGGCCGCCTTTTGACTTTCATACGAAACCAACCTTTCCGGAGGATGATATAGATGGACGATTTGTTGAAAGTCCTGCTTGATCGGGACACAAAGCCCGAAAAGGACATCGAGATCGAGGGTCTCGGTACGGTAAGGGTTCGCGCCTTGGATGACAATGACATCAAGAGGATTTCGGAGCGAACGACTTTTGGAAAGAAAGTCGACGAGGAAAAGCAGTCACTCTTGTTCATCAAGGAGGGCACCCCTTATATCGACTGGTCTAACCCCGAACTGCTGGCTAAGTTTCAGACGGACGATCCTCTAACAGTCATCAAGAAAGCGCTGTTACCCGGTGAAAAAGTCAAGCTGGTTAACGAAATCTTGGGCATCTCTGGCTTCGACTTGGCCGACCTTGTCGCGAAGGCAAAAAACTAATAAAGGGCGGGGGCGAGGCGTTGCTGCTTCATGCGATCTTTCAGCGCCACGGTCTTCCGCCACATGAAGTATATAACGCTCCCCCAGGAGCAAAGGCGTTCATGTATGCCAGCATGTTGTTAGAGCTTGAGAACGAAGAAAAAGAGCGACAAAAGATGGGGAGGAGGTAGCGCATGGCCTACGATCTTATCGCAAGATTACGCTTGATCGACAACATGTCGTCTCCTCTCCGCAGAGCCACCGCGAGCATCGAGCAGACAAACAGCGCTATTAAACGGGTTACGAGATCTACGAACGTGTACCGTGACGCTAACGGTCGGCTGCGTGATGAAAACGGGCGGTTCGCGGCAGAAAACAAGGGCTTAGCAAATTCGTTTGGTTTACTCGGCAAGGCACTCGGCGGTATTGCGGTTGGGGCTGCTGCTACCACGGCAGCGGTCGCTTCGGTCGGCAAGGCGATGGATTTCGAGGCGCAACTGTCCAGCATTAAGGCGCTAACCGGCGCAAGCAGCGCGGAGATGGAGCAGATGTCGAAGCTGGCGCTGGACATGGGCGCACAAACGAAGTACAGCGCGCTCGAAGCCGCGCAAGGTATCGAGGAGCTGTTGAAGTCCGGTCTTACTCCGGCACAGGTGCAGGCGGGTGGTCTCGAAAGCGCGTTAAACCTCGCGACGGCGGGCGGTCTCGGGCTTGCGGACGCGGCCGAGATCATGTCGACGGCCCTAAACGCGTACAAACGCGATGCATTGTCGGCGGAACAGGCGTCGAACATTCTCGCGGGAACAGCGAACGCCTCCGCGACGGGCGTGCAGGAGCTTCGCTACTCGCTCGCGATGGTGTCGGCGGTCGCGGCTGGCGTCGGCATGTCGTTCAAAGACACGAACACCGCGCTCGGTCTGTTCGCGAATAACGGGTTGAAAGGGTCGGACGCCGGTACGTCGCTGAAAACGATGCTGTCGAACTTGCAGCCAACGACGAAAGAGCAGATCGCCCTGTTTAAAAAGCTCGGACTGATGACGGAGTCAGGGGCGAACGCGTTTTTCGACGCGAATGGTAAGCTGAAAAGCCTCGAGGAAATCGCGGGCCTACTGCGGAAGTCGCTCGGGGGCCTCACGGATCAACAGCGTATGCTGGCGCTCGAGACCATGTTCGGTTCGGACGCGATTCGCGCGGCTACCATCTTGTTTAACGAGGGATCGGAAGGCGTACGGGACTTCCAAGCGGAGATGACGAAAGTATCCGCGATGGACGTCGCGAAAGAAAAGATGAACAACGCGGCGGTCGCCGATACGTTAGCGCAGTTTTTCGTCGACACCGCAACGTGGGGCCTCGCGCGATGGGAGGCCATTTGCGGGATCAAAACGGACGAATCTAAACCGCTGGACGTCCGGCGCGCCATCGTCAAGTCCCGCCTGCAAGGGTTCGGAACGGTCACGGTTGAGGTCGTGCGGGGGCTTGCGGATACCCTGTACGGGGCGGCGACGCAGGTTACCGAGGACTTTACCGGGGCGCGAGTCGTGGTCAAACTCGTCGGCAAACGGGGTGTGCCGATCAACGCGGAGGACGTACGGAAGGAACTACGCGAACTCATACCGGCTCACCTGGACATCGCGCTTGAATTCTCGTGGTTCGTGTGGGACGAATTTGACGCGATGACCTGGGACGAGGCGGAAGCATTTACGTGGGACGAATTGGAGGTGCATATGCCGTGAGTAGCGGACAAACGAACACGCTCGGCCTTCACCGGTGGGTCGGGACGGACCGGGTTTCACGCGCCGAGATAGTCGAGAACTTCGATATTATCGACGCGACCGCCGAAGACCTGTACGGACAAATCGAGGACCTGCGGCTACTTATCGCGCGCCTTGACGTTGGCTGGTCGATTGCGGACGAAATCAACTTCCGGTATCCCGATAACGCTGGGATTTTCTACGACATCCTCGACGGCAAAGGCGGCCGTGTAACAGCGGTACTTGCGGACGCTGCGACCTATACGACGGCGGCGCTGGCGGCCGGGGCAACAACGGTTCCTGTCGGGGATAGCGCCGTTTTTGCGGTTGGCGAGGAGGTTACGATTTACGACGATGTGAACGCGGAGAACGTACGGATTACGGCTGTGGCGGCCGGACAGTTAACGGTGACGACGCTCACGCACGCGTATAAGGCGAAGGCGACCGTTGCGCGTACGACGGCCGTGACGGATGCCGCGAACGCTCGGATGGTGTTTCCGACGTGGGGTACGAGTGATATTGCGATTGCGGAGGCGTGAGGATGCACGATTCCAGAACGTGGAAACCTTCGGATAACGGCCATTTACGATAGGAAAGGAGTGAGAGAATGGCGAACGGTGATCTGATAAAACTTGGTACGTTTTACTTAGCTGGCACAAAAAAGGCCAGACCAACAAAGCCGTGGCGTAGTGACACAACACCACCGGGAGCACCAAGCGCTGGCGACATCCCGAGTTTTTCTGCTGGTCAAACGATTGAGATCAGAGATACGGACGCTAACGATGCATATAAAATCCAATGGAGAGAAGTAAACGACGGATCAAAGAAACTCCTGATATCCGATCGCGTTTTACTCGCCTATGTATCGTGGGATGATCTCAACGCACAAGGCTTAGTCACTGGGAAAACAATCACAATTGATGGGCAGCAGTATAAATTGCGATTGCTCACCGGAGGTTCTAGCTATCGCAGCGGTACAGATGCATATTCTGGCGGGAGTCCAACAACAAACGAATGGGATCGTATTATTGTCAATGAGGGTGGCTTTAGCGGTCTGCCGTCCCCGGTTGCATCCGATCTCGATAGTACGCAAAACTCAACAGACTTCAACAGCGCCCACAATCAATACTGGAACTGGTTTTACATGTATTCGTGGGCGCAGGAAGTCTATACAGGCAACAGCGCCGGCCGCGCTCTTCGCGGCTACTATTCGGCTCGCAACTGGGACCACTACGGTGCCACGTCTCGCTACAACCACATCGGGTGGCGCCCCGTCCTTGAGGTTCTGAACGCTGCCCCATCTGTGACTCTGACCAGCCCTGCAAACAATCAGACATTATCCGAAGGTTCCACGTACACACTCGCCGGTTCCGCGTCCGACCCCGACAATGGCAACGCGGTCACCGTCAAGTACGCGATCAACGGCGGCACCGCCCGCAACATCACGTCCGCCATCTCGGACGGCTCCACGCCGATCCCGTTCAGCAAAACGCTGACGTTCACGAACGGCCGCCTCTACGATGGCGAAACGGACGTGTCCGGCCCACTCGCGGAAAACACGACGTACACCGTCTCAGTATACGCCGTTGATGACCAAGGCGGAACGTCCACGGCAATCACTCGTTCGTTCACCGTCATTCTCAACCGGCCACCGACGATCAACCTCGATCCGTACAACGCGAACCAAACGGACGTGTCCGAATTTGAGGCGTTGACGTTCGCGGGCACGGTAACGGACCCCGAAAATGACAACGTATCGCTGACGGTGGCGGTCAACGGCGGCGCGCCCGTTACGTTAAAGTCCGGCGTCGCGTCCGGCACCGCGTTTTCGTACAGCATCCCGGTTTCGGCGCTCGCATTCGGCGCGAACTCGATCGTATTCACGGCGACCGACGCGAAAGGCGCGAGCACAACGAAGACGTTGACGGTGAATAAAGCGGGCAGCCTAGCGCCGGTCAAAACGGCAGTCGTCCGATACCTGATCACGCCGCCACTCGGGAACACGGCCGAGATTGCCGCGTGGGTGCAGCGGGAGGACGGCGACCTGAACGTTGACGCGGCGGCCTCTATCGTCGGTAGCGCGGACCCGGAGACCTACGTGACGCTCACGAAAAACGCGTCGGTTCCGCTGGGTGACGGGACAATCATCGAGGACGAGTTTGTAGGGGCCGTGGAGCAACCGGGCGCGAAGGTAGCGTTAAGGCTGACGTTCACGCGCGAAAACACTTCGTCGACCGCCGCAGTTAAAAAGATCATGGGAGGGATCGGTTGATGCCGAAACTACGACCGCGCAGACCTGACGGATGGTTCGGGCCGCTGGTCGACGTGAATCCGGGCGAGCGACCGCCGACCGATCGTGAACGTATCCAACAGCTTGAGCGCGAAAATATCGACCTGATGCTCGCGCTCACGCAAGTTTACGAAGAACTACTCGCACTTCAATCGGGAGGTACAACGTAGTGGCAACGATTTACTACCGATTAATCAAAGCCGGACTCAAAACGTTGGACGACGTGCCGGATAAGCATAGAGCGGAAGTACAGGCGCTACTTGACGCGGAGGCGTAGCCAATGCGAGCGGTGGCGCTTTTTCTATTGCGATTCCTACTCGGAGGGGGAAGCGAAATGGCGGTAATCTACGCGACGCTTATCGTAAAGGGGTACAAAACCATCTGCGACGTACCGAAATTGATTCGTAACGACGTACGCCAAGTCTTGATTCAGTTGGACGCCGGGCACCTGGCCGATCCGACGTGCGCTGACGAGGTATAACGTGTATGGACGACATGAAAGAGATTCGCACGCAGTTGGCGGACGTTCGCGAATGGCTCGTGCGGCTGGATACGAAACTTGACGGAATGGCCGACGTCAAGAAAACGGCCGACGCCGCGAACGAGCGGTCGAGAGAGGCGCTTGCACTTGCGCAAGAGAACGCGCGCGACATCGCCGAGATCAAAGCGGACGACCGGCGTAAGTGGGGCGTCATTATCGGGATGGGCACGAGTTTTATCGGGTCCATCCTCATCTATTTTCTGACGAGGTGACGGGATGAAAACGTTCCTCAACGATCAAGACGGTCTGAGCGAAAAGGATTACCTATTACTCGCGGCCACGACCGTCTTTTTCGTTTTCGTTGTGATCGGGCTGATCCTCGTTTTGATGGGGCGGCCGATCGACGCGATGTACATTACGCTCCTCGATATGGTCGCGCCGGTTCTCATGACGATTACGGGCGGCGTATACGGTGTCCGCGCGGTCCAGGAGTTCCGGAAGCAAGCGCAGACTAGCGATGAGCCGCGCAGAGAGGAGGAAGACAACCGTGGAACTACGAGTCCAATCTAACTTCCTGACGCCAAACCCGTACTCTCGCCCCGGCACCCGTTTGAAGCGCGTAAAAGGTGTCGTTATCCATTGGGTCGCGAACCCGGGCAGTACCGCGCTCAACAACCGCAATTTCTTCGAACGCAGGAAGGACGGCAAATCCGGTTACGGGTCCGCGCACTATATCGTGTGCCTCGACGGGTCCATCGTTCAATGCCTGCCGGAAACGGAAATGGCGTACCACGTCGGAAGCACCACGTATACGAGCGCGGCCCTTACGCGGCTGTCCCGTTACCCTAACGATTGCACCATCGGTATCGAATGTTGTCATACGGATTGGGACGGGCGGATGACGGCGGAGACTTGGCGCGCGACCGTGAAGCTGGCGGCCCAACTGCTGAAACGGTACGGGCTGACCGCGAACGACTTGTGGCTGCACAAGGAAGTCGTCGGCTGGAAGGACTGTCACCGTTGGTTCGTGAACAATCCGACCGAGTGGGCGCGGTTCAAACGAGAAGTTGCGGAGGAAATGGCGGGTGGTAGCGTTAAGCCCCCGGAAGCCAAAAGAGCGGAGGTCGTTTATCTGATGAGTAAATACTTCAAGGACATTCCCAAAGAGCTGGAGTGGTGCAAGGATCACGCGGACTCTCTGTACGAGAAAGGCGTGCTGAAAGGCGACGGGCAAGGCCATCTGAAACCGGCCGATCCGTTAACGCGTGCGGAGGCCGCCGTCCTGATTGACCGCGCGATCGATTACGTCATGAAGGAGTTGACGCGGAAATGATCGACTGGAAAGCGAAACTCGGCTCTCGTAAGTTTTGGGCGCTGATTGCCGGTGTTGCAACGAGCGCTCTCGTCCTGTTCGGAACAGACGCAGATACTATTACAAAGGTTGTCGCGTTGATCGGCGCGATTGGCTCGTGTGCGGTCTACATGTTTGCGGAAGCAAGCGTCGATGCCGCCCGCGCGAAAAACGAATAACGAACGCCCTGGTAGCGGATCACTTCCGTTGCCGGGGCGTTATTTTTTTTGTCTTGATAATCCGTCTCTCATCGCGCATAATATAAGAACAAACGTTCGGTATACGGAGGGATAACGTTGAAAAGAACGAAAATGAACGACCTATTCGGGAGCATGCGCATGATCTTACCGGAACACAGGGCGGCACTCCTCGAACACAACGCGGAACGCGACCTCGAACCGCGCCCGGCCGTTGACGAGGACGATTTCGGCGAGATGTGTTTTCGCATCTACGATAGCACGCAATACGACTACGCGATCAATGTTAAGTGGTTTCGCGAGGTCAAACGCGGCCTCGGCGTGTACGAAACGGCATGGGGCGTAGTCAAGGAGATTGACGCGAATAGGCGGATGTTCAAGCTCGTGAATGATTGGGATTCCGTGTGGATTCGCGTAGAGGATGTCGTGAGCGTAACGAAGTAACCACGTTACCACACGAAATTTTTCGCGCGGACATACATATTTTCGCGATCGCCCGCATACGCTCTAG
Organism: Brevibacillus sp. NL20B1; assembly: GCF_018195675.1. NCBI lineage: Bacteria > Bacillati > Bacillota > Bacilli > Caryophanales > Paenibacillaceae > Brevibacillus > Brevibacillus sp. NL20B1. Next base: position 4,696 of record NZ_JAGTPT010000026.1, on the reverse strand, counting down.
CGTAGCGCGTAGGCGCAAGCGAGCGTTGGCCCATCGTACGGCCTCCGCAAAGATAACGGCCCTGGAATGCCAGGGCCCGTTTTTTATTTCCGGGACACGCATAGGTAACGCGGTTACCGCGTATGGTTACCGCGAGGAGGTGGTTAGCGTGCCGAAACGAAAACGCATTAACCTATCGCCCGACGACGATACGAACGCGAAGCTCGAACGCCTTGCGCACGCGTGCCGGAAGCACCCGACTACGTTCGCGCACTATCTCGTTAAGCTGTGCGTCAACAACGTCAATATCGTCGAGTTCGTGCAACGACAGCATAACGTCGAGGAGCGATTCAAAGTGCGGTGTCGGGTCGAAGGTGACACGTTGGTTTACGATTAAAAACGAAAGGGGAGCGTCACATGATCATTCTGTTTGTTCTATACTGCGCCCGATGCGGAGTTGAGATCGGAATAGGAACAGGAAATCTTTGCAGTCGCTGCGCCAAAGAACGGTAGCCTATCGCGTAAAATCAACGATAAGTTTCAGCGCGAGAAGTCCGGTTCCACTTGCAACAAGTGCGTATCCAGCGTAGACGAGAAACGGCATTTCGCGACCTCCTAACGTTATGGATACGCGTAGTATCGCCAAACGAGAGGAGTGTTATACCGTGTTTTATTCGGTAGCTCTGCCGAGATTTCGGCGACAAAAGACCGAGGTGATACCGTGGCGCGATTTTTTCGACGAGATGGGGAGCGCATTAACTGCGCGGCAGAAACGGAAACTAAGCGCTCTCCTGGCGGGAACGACGGCGGCATACGTATTGCGATTGGATCACGCGGAGGCGGCGGGGATTGCCGACAAGATCATCGGCGCGTTCGACCCGATCATCCAATTGGCGCAGGGCGTATCGTACCCGATCGCGTTTCTGATGATATGCGGCGGGTTTCTCCTGATAATGGTCGGGCAGCGGTCGAAGGGCCTGTCGATGCTCAAGTGGGCGGCGGTGGGCTACGTGGGGATGCAGTTTGCACCGGCAATCATGCAGATACTCGTGGGCGTGGGCAAGGCGATGGTAGCGCGGTAACCCCGTTCGTCCACCTGCGGATAACGCCAGACTCACGCTTGAATAACGAAGCCGTCGAACAGTTCGCGCAAACACTCTGCGTTTACCAATCTCCACTCGAACGGTGGAAATCCGGCAAACGCCGCATTGAACGCGCACCCTTCGTGTCGTTTGAGACGGTCCTGCAACGTGAAGGAACGTCATTCACCGTTACCGTCCTGCGGGAATACGAGTCGCTCGCGCGCAAGGCCATAGAATCAACGTGGCCGAACGTTACGATTACGGAGGTAGCCGATCCGTTTACCGCGCGTCCGGAAGTAACGTCGACGCTGGAATTGAACTATCACTATATGTTCGCGATCCGCGTAGACCGGCGTGAAATATCGTTCCTGGCGTCGCTCCTCGAAACGATCAACGCGCTTGACGAAGGTGACGCGGTATACGTGCAGACGCTCGCGGTCCCTGCCGAAAAAGATTGGTACGAAGGCGCGGCGCAAGCGTACGAACGGTTCAAGGCGGGCGAGATGCCGCAAAAAATCACGCTGAACAAACGGACGGCCGGACGGACGGCGCTCAAACTCGCGACAAAAACGGTGCTCGGCGCGATCTCGATTGTAACCGAACTCCTGACGGGCGAGGAACCGGAGCCGATCAACATTGACGGTGGAGAGCGCGCGGCCATTCTCCGCGACGGCAAACTCCGGTCGGAAACGCTCAACAAGACGCGAGGGGACGCATACGACGTCATCATACGCGTGGGCGTCGTGTGCGATAACGTAACGCGAGCGCGCGCAATCATGCGGATGGTAACGATGGCATTCCGCGAACTGGACGGCGACAACCATCTCGTCGCGCACGGGACCGACCCGGACCGCACATGGCGGAGAATGCGGGAGCGAACGGTCGGACTCCGGCTTTCGCGCGATTACATGAGCATTCCGGAAGTTTCGCGCCTGTTCCTGTTGCCGACGCGACCGTTGCAGGAACGTTATGGGATCGCGAACATCGCGCAACTTGAGACGGGAGTACCGCCGGAAATCTCAGCGGGCGGCCTGCGGTTCGGGACCGTCAAACACAAGGGCGCGGAGACTCCCGTCTACATGCCGACCGATAACTACGATGAATTGTGCTTGCCGCGCGTTGTGATTGGCGGAATGGGCAGCGGTAAGACCACGTTCGGCGCGAACCTTCTCGTCGAGGCCGTCCGAAATGGTTTCGGTGGCCTTGCGATTGATCCCGCGAAAGGACAGATTGGCGATATGGTGGCGGCCGCGTTACCGAGTGACCGCGTTACCCGGATACGGATTGACGGCACGGCCCCGTTCGCGCTCGATTTTTGCGAAATCAACCGGTCGCCTCGCGCAAGAAACCGGCTGGCTAATGCGATTATCTCGTTCTTTAACACGGCGACCGACGAGGCAGGCGCGCAAACCGCCCGTTACCTTCGTGCGGCGATCATGGCGATGCAGACGGCGCGGCTGGCGGAGATCATGCGTATATTCGAGGACGACGCGTACCGGGCCGCATGTATCGAACGGATGAGGCCGGGGATGCACCGGTCGACGCTCGAAGATTACGGGCGAATGACGGAGGGGAAACGCGCCCAAATTCTCGCGCCGATATACAACCGGCTTGATACGATTCTGGGCGACGAGTATCTGGCGGAGTGTTTCGAATCCGACCGGTCGCTCGATATGGTAGCGCTAATGAGCGGGCGGCGCGCGGTTGTCATCGACGTACCAAAAGCGACACTTGGCGCAGAGGCGGTCGACCTCATCGTGAACCTCCTGTCGGTCAAGATTGACCTCGCGATGGTTCTGCGTGAGGAAGCGGACCAATTCCCGTTCTTTGTCGTGTTCGACGAGCCACACCAGTTCCTCCGGTCGGCGCGTACGTGGAAGACGGCGGCGGTCGAATCGCGGAAATGGCGCGTGGGCTACGTTTGGATGTTTCACTCGTGGGAGCAGATACCGGGCGACCTGGCGGAGATCATACGGAGTGCTGGGCCGCATTATACCGTGTATCGCGCGAGCAAGAAGACGTTCCGGGAGCTGGCGGAGGAACTTGCGCCGTTTACCGTGGAGGATTACGTGAAGATGCCGAGGTTCCACGCGCTTAACGTGTTACGCGTAGGGGAGGCGCAGCATGCCGTGGTGATGGCGAAGATGGCGGGAGTTCCCAAAACAATGTAGAACGGGGAAAAGTTGATATATAGCGCTCCTGTACGCTATAATCGGTGGTAGACCGGAACGAGACGTTTGACCTCGCGTAAGGACTACCGCCCGGACTATCGTAAACATGCGTACTGGACTACCGGTTGGACTATCGGAAATACATACGGGTTAAAAACGGAGACTTAGCGGAACTGGCAGTGTAGAGGTCAGCGGTTCGAACCCGCTATGCTCCACCATACAACGAACGCCAGAACCCTTGAGAAATCAAGGGTTTTTGTTATTTCCGCGGGAGTTGGGGGATTGAGGATGTCAATAATTCGTATTAGATCGAGCAAAAGAAGCGAAACAGACAGTCCTCAAAGGAATGTCAAGCAGTTACGAAGCTGCAATGGACCAGGAAGCACCCCTTTGAATGCATATTTGCTCAAAATTCTTTGCAATCCCTAGTCGAATGGCAATATCTTTCTGGCATCAACAGACACCTTTCAGCGTGCATGAATAGAAATATGCAAATAATTTTCTGTAAGCACTTGAAATATATTACAATTTCCGCTATGATTTGGAAGTGTGTTAACAAAGGAGGGATAATATGAAATCGTTTGGTAAGGTGTCAAACTTCGTATCATCTCTACTTGCATTAATACTCGTATTTGGGGCAGGCGGAGGGGTATCCGCTTATTCTTCAGAATTGACACAAAAACAAAAAGAAGCGTATCACAAGCAATATGTTGAAATCGTCAAAGAGGTAAATGCGGAGTATCCTAATGCAAATTTGGAAGTTGTACCTTTGCATAAGTTTTCTGAGGAAGATTGGGTTGAACCCGATGAATTTCGAAAATTAGCAATTGCGAGGGCAAATCCAACTGTAACGATAACTGAATCTGTGCCCGCTGAAGGACCATCCCTTGGTGTTCAAGCTGTTTCAAAAACGAAATCAGCAACGATTGATGCTAACGGTACGGCTGTAACGATAAGCATTACGGGTTCGTTTGAAACAGAATATAATCCTTATGCGAATAGACAAGTGTTTGCTGGAATTAATTCTATCACCTCGAAAGCATCAAAAGGAACTTGGACACAAACAGGGTATGTGCCGAGACTAATCGATGGCGGTCGTACTTATGAGATTACTGTTGGGGGAAAATTAACCCTGAATGGCATTACTTCAAATCACAATATAACTGTAGAATTTTATTGCAGTGCGACTGGTGGGGTTAGCTGATAATTTACAAAATGTATTTGATTATTTAATAAATAAGGAAAGGTGGATACCATGTTTACCTTTCCTTATTGTTTTTGGTATTAGGAAACAGGAAAAAGATCAATGTCGCTCCAAGTCTCGCAAGCATGGAAAGCAAAAATGACACCGGAGGGAACACTTTGCCTACAGAAATATTTTGGGGAATATTATTGCGTTCTGTCCATTAGGGTTCTTAATCCCTGCTATTTTTACAAAGTTCCGGAAAGTTTCCAAGACGTTGT